>NZ_JAAGOZ010000083.1:0-211864 GCF_010499845.1 Salipiger sp. PrR007
CACTCCAATCCTGCCCATTCAGGGGAGTGTGACACTTCAGCTTTGCTCATGTGAGACATTCTAACTTGGCGCTTACATAAACAGATCGCATAATGAGCATTATGGTAATAATTGTTTAATAATGGTTCAAAGCGTTCTGGACCGAGGGACACGCTGGGAGTTGGCGCCTGCGCGTTCATCCGAAGAACAATGCGTCACGCGACCGCAAGTGCGGCCGGATCCGTTTTCCTGGCACACGGCAAGGCATTTGCACGTCACTTCGGACGCGCGTGGTCAGGTTTGGCGGCGTTCCTGTCCAGGGGTCACCGGCATCGGCTCGGTTTCCGAGCGCGGGTGCCTTGCGCTGGATCGGTGCAGAGACAGCAGGAAAAGTGCGAGGATCATCGCGGCGGGTGCCATCAGATAGGCCCCGAGCACGATCAACGGGTGCGCTCCTGCGCCCCAGAGCACGAGACCGGCGAGCACGCCGATGCTTCCCGAAAGCGCTGCAATCACGAAACCGCCCCCCGAGGCGACGGCCCGTTCCGTGTCAGTCTCGTTCTTCTTCTGGTTCATGCTCCTCCCTCTCCAGGCACGTTCCAGAAACGGTGCCCAGCAGCATGAATGACACAAAGAAACCCTACAGCCATCTCCCTGCCCGAGCGGAAATGTCACGGAAACCAACGTGGGGGCAGAAAGTTACCCTTAGCATAACCTTGGGGAAGTTACCTAATCCTAAATGCGGACGGCGCTGTGCGCCCGGCGTAGGTCTCTCAGCGTGGGGTTGTGCGTGGGGTGGATTTCTGCCTCGGTCGGTCCTCAGCCGCCGAAGGTGCCGCGGGCTGCCCCGGTCCGGCCGAAACCGCCACGCGAGGCCACGGTGGCGCGGGACATCGGCGGCTTGCCGACCGTCGCCGGCGGTTTCGAGAACATGCTGGTGCCGAGCTTGGCGCGACCGGAGTTGCTCGAGTAGGTGCTGGCGCCGGTGGCATTGGTGAAGCGTCCGTCGGGCGTGCGGTAGAGCGGTTGCGCCGCGGCCATCCCCGAGCGCCCGCCCAGCATGTTGCCGATCAGATAACCCGCCAGCAGCGGCATGAAGATGCCACCCGAGCCGCCCTGCACCTGCTGCGCCTCGCTGCCGCAGGCGCCTTCGCCGTGCTGTTCCTCGCAGACCTGCAGGCTGTCGTAGCGCGGTGCGGATTCCACGTGCAGCGTCTCGGCCTCGGAAAAGGCGGCGTCGCAGTCCTGCGCCGAAAACAAGCCGCCGGTGAGCGCGGCGCTGCGGCAACTCTCGAGGTCGGGAAAGGCCTGCGCGTCGACCTGCTCTTCGCGGCAGCCCGCGAGGGTGAAGGACGCGGCGCCGACAATCGCCAGCGCGACGGTTCTGGAACGTTTACGCATCTTGGTCTCCCTCTGACCGCGCGTCAGTCGCGGATGAAATGCGGCTTGAACCGCGACAGGTCCTGCGTGATCCGGGCGCGATCCTCGCGCATGCCGATCCCGGCGCAGCTCGCGCCGACCATCCAGGCGCCGACCACCGGCCGGAAGCCCTCGAAGATCGGCAGTGGCTGATAGGCCTGCACCACGCGCGGATGTTCCTCGTAGCCCGCATCGGGCGCGGATTCCAGCAGCTTTCCCTGCTGGAAGATACGCACCGAGGCGCCTTCGCGCGAGAAGATGGGCTTGCTGACATGGCCTTGCGCAAAGACATCCGATGCGCGTTGAAACGCTTCGGGGCCGGACTCGCGCCCGGCCAGCGCTTCGGCCACCTCGTCCTCGAAAAACGCCGGCAGCAGGTTCGGGTGGCCCTCGAACATCCGCCAGAGCACCGGCAGCAGGCCCTTGTTCGACAGGACCGCCTTCCAGGCAGGCTCGAGCATCAGGCAACCCGCGGTGCGCAGGTGGTCGGCGTAATCGTCGCGCAGCAGATCTTCCCAGGGGTAGAGCTTGAAGAGCGTGCCGATTACCCGGTCCTCGGAATCGATGAACTGCCCGTCGGTGCTGATGCCGAGCTTTTCCAAATCGCTGTAATGCGCGCCGAGATCAGCCTCGCGCGCGGCCCAGGCCATTGTCTCGACCGTGCCGTAATCCTCGGGGCTGTCGGCGGCGGCGGCAAAGTGGAGGTCCGTGCCGGGGGCGAACAACGCGCGGAAGCGCTCGACCAGCGCCTCGTGGATGCCGTTGAACTGGTCGTCGCCCTCGCGCAGCACGCCGGCCGCGATCTGGTCTTCGAGCCAGAGCCACTGGAACGAGGCGCTCTCGTAAAGCGACGTGGGCGTGTCGGCGTTGTATTCGAGCAGTTTCGCGGGACCCTGCCCGTCATAGGCAAAATCGAAGCGTCCGTAGATCTCGGGATCGCCGCGCTGCCAGCTTTCGGCCACGAGGTCCCAATGGGCGTGCGGAACGCCGAGCCGGGTCATCAGGTCCTCGCTCTGGACGATCTCTGCCACCGCCGTGCGGCACATCTCGTGCAGTTCGGTCGCCGGGTCCTCGAGGTCATCCTCGATCTCGCGCAGGGTGAAGCGATAGGCCGAGGTTTCGTCCCAATAGGGCTCGCCATGCATGTCGGCAAAGGTGAAGCCGAGCTCCTCGGCCTTCTCGCGCCACGTCGGGCGCTCGGTCAGGGTGAGTTTTTCCATGCAGGTCTGTCTTCGGCCTCCTCGGGGCGGATCGGCGCCTCCCGGACAGATAGGTCGGGAGAAGTCAGCGCGGATCGACCGGTCCTGCTGATATAGGAAGCCCCTGCGAAGCTTTGAGGCCCCGCAGCGAAATTGACGCAACGGAGCCCCGGTTTTTTTTCCCGCGGACGGGCCTTTGGAAGATGGACGTAGCGCGCCGTGCGCCCTACTCCGGGCGTTCGGTCAGGCGCAGGACCGTGACACCCGCCGCATTGGTGAGGCTCAGGTTCTTGCCGTTGCGCACGTAGCCGGTGGTCTGCTCGAGCGCCGCGACCATGTCCTGATCGAGCTTCATGCGCGGCTCGGGGCAGGCCCGGCGCGTTCCCGCGAGCGGTTGCAGGATGCTGAGCGTGCCGTCGCCGATCTCGGCCCGACCCGTGAAGCGGTTGCAGCCCCCGTACATGGAAAAGGCGCCATCGTCGTTGAAGGCCATGCTGGGCGGATCCTCGGTCACCAGCATGCGGCCGCCGATCTCGAAGGCGGCCCATGCGATGCCGGTGATGCGGGGCATGTCGGCGACCGGCGCCGCAGCCATCTGCTCAAGCACGATCTCGGGACGCGCCGGCGCGTCGCGGGTGATCGCCGGAAAGGCGGTGGTGGTGCGCAGCAGCACGGTGTCGCCCTCGCGGACCTTGCCGGCGACCACGTAGCTCATCCGGGTGTCTATCTGCGCCTCATCGTAGGGCAGCTTGACGATCGCCGGCAGCATGTCGATGCGGTAGCGGTGCGCCGAAAGCACAGTGGCCGGTGCGTCGGCGCGGGAGACGTCGAGCAGTTCCACCTCGAGCAACGCCTCGTGTGGCAGGCTTGCTCCCTCGGCAAGGCGCACCACGACGGGCAGATCGACGGTTTCGGCCATGGCGGGCATCCCTCCGAGGCTGGCGAGCAGGGCAATCATCCCCGCGGGTCTGAGGACCTGGCGGACCAGGGGTCGAAAAATGCGCATGTCGCGTCTCCTTCCGGGCTCTGCCGCATTGCCTGACACGGCCCCTGCGGCTGCCGCCTCGCCTTCGCAAAGGGGGGGCAAGGGTCGTCGGCATGATGGCGCAAGCCCCCGGACCGGGCAAGCCGGGCGGGCGCGGCGTAGGCGCAGATTTGCCAAGACCTGCCAATGCGATGAGGGTGATCGGCGGGGGCGACGGACGGGTTTCGCTGTGCTAGGCTCACGGCGGATTCATCGCCGCGCGCTCCGCGGTGCAGCGCAGACCGGCGCTCAAGGGCATTCGACCAAGATATTCGACCACGACTTTTGACAAGGTGAGGATTTTGCCATGGCACGGCGCCAACGATCACCCAGATACGTGACGACCCTGATGATGGCCCTGATCGGGGTGCTGCTGATCGCCGCCTTCATGGCAGAGGATGCGGTCGCCACGGGGGGTGTCACCTGGGCCGACCTGCCCAAGGGGCTGATGCTCCGCTACCTGCTGGCAATGGCGCTCGGCGGCGCGCTCTCGGGCTGGCTTCTTGCCGGGATGTTCGGACGCAGCGGCCTCGGCGGCTTCATCCTTGGGTTCATCGGCTCGGTGCTTGCGACGCTGGTGGCCGGTCTCTTCGGCAGCGCGGCGGGGTTGCTGCCGGACCTGCTGCGTGACGGCTGGTCGAGCTCGGACCTGATTCCGATCTTCTACGGGCTCGCAGTGCTGCCGCTGGCCTTTGCGGGGCAACCGCTGCTGCTGGTGGGCTGGCTGGTCATCATGCTCTTTACCCACCTTTGGGCACGGCGGGTGCGGACGGGCTGAGCCGCCCGGCCAGACGAAAGACGGCAGCGCCGAAGCGCTGCCGGTTCCCTACTTGCAAGGGCCCTGCCCTCAGGGCTTCAGCGTCACGCGGCTGATGTGATCGCCGGTGGCATCCTCTTGACCCCTGCTCTTGTTGACCACGAAGACACCGCCGTCCGCCGCGGCGATCAGGTGGTTGGGGAAGCTGCCGATTTGCGCCTTCGCCACGACCTCGCCGTCGGGCGAAACGGCGACCAGCGAATCCGAGCCGCGCACCGCAACCCACGCCAGATCGTTCACCGTGTCGAAGGCGATGTTCAGCGGCCCCGCGCCCACCGGCACGTCGTGCAGCGTCTCGCCAGTGGCGGCATCGACGATCAACACGTTGTCGGTGTTCACCCCGGCGGTGAAGATGCGGTGGGACTTGGCATCATATGCGACCCCGATGGTGCGCTTCGACAGCGGCAGCGGGTAGACCGAGGTCTCTTCGCCCGACGCAAGATCGACCACGGCGACCTCGTCGGTTTCGAGGCTGACCACGTAGAGCGTGCCACTCGCCGCGTCGATATGCATGCTCGCCGTGGCGAAATCGGCGCCGCGCTTGCCCGAGCTCAGTTCGATGGGCGCCAGTTCCTCCAGCGTTGCCGCATCAAAGACGTGGATCGTCGGCTCGAAGGTCGCGGTGACATAGACCTTGCCGTCATGCGCCAGAGCATCGCGGGGATGCGGCACCGCGCCGGCCTCGAACTGCTTGACCAGCGACAGGTCCTCTCCCGCGTAGACGGCTACGGTGTTCTGCCGCGTGTTGGTCACCCAGACCTGCCCCTGCGCATCGACACCCACGCCGTAGACCGCGAAGACCCCGCCGTCGCGCCCGTCCGGGCCGTCGGGTGCGTCCTGCGGCGTGGCTTCGGCAAGGATTTCCAGTGTTTGCGGGTCGAGCTTCATCAGCTTGCTCTCAGTCACCGGCGGGCGGCCGACGGCCGAGGTGACGTAAAGCGCATCATTCCCCGCGGCGACCTGGTAGAGACCCGGTGCCAGCTTCTGCGAGGTGAACTCTAGCGCGCCGCTGTCGGGCAGCACCGGAGAGACCTTGAGATCGAAAGTCATCGCATAGGCCGGATCGGCGATCTCGGCGACCACCGGGTAGAGGCCCGGCTCAGCGCCCTCGGGGATGCTGACCTCGGTGCGGAACGCGCCCTCGCCGTCGGCGATCACCGGGGCCTGCGCGTTCAGCACCGCGCCGTTTTGACGCAAGGTGACGCTCTGGCCTGGCAGGAAGCCCTTTCCGCGCACCTCTGCGGTGCTGCCCGCGGTGATCGGGGCGCGGTTGAGACCGTCGGCGATCATCTTGCCGTCGAAGCCCTTGGCGAGCCCGGCGAAGGGATCACAGAGCGCGGCGCCGGCGATCAGGGTGGAAAGCGCGATCCCGCAGACGCCGGAACGAAGTGCCGTGACAAGGGACATGGAAGTCCTCCTTTGAAGACGCGGGCTTGCCGCGTGAAATGTCGATGGGCTGGCTCGGACCCGCGGGTTCCGTGGCTCTGCGGCAGGGCACGCAGTTCGCACCTGCCTAGGATGGTTGACTGTTACAGTCAAGTATTCTGGACCGCCCCTACGAGCCTGTGAACGACGGGTGCGACCGGCATGTCTCCGCAAAGTCAGTGCGCGCATTGTCGGATTGTCTGGCAATCTGGCGATTGTCTTGCTACCGATGGAGTCGGAGGACGATTTACAGGGAGGAACCTCATGTCCAAGAAACTTGTCGCCGTTCTGGCTGGCGCGACGCTGCTCGCCGGTGCCGCGAACGCTCAGACCACGCTGCGCATCCAGACCCATCAGTCGCCGGAATCGGTCTCGGGCCAGCTCGTGCGCGACTTCGTCGATCAGGTCGAGACCATGTCGGGCGGCTCGCTCGATATCGAGATGTTCTACAGCTCCGCCGTCGTCGCTTCGGCCGAAACCTTCGGCGCCGCCGCCACGGGCATCCTCGATTGCGACATGACCAACGCCAGCTACCAGACCGGCCTCAACCCGGCGTTCCAGTTCGTCGCCGACACGATGGGGGGCTACGACACGCCCCTGCAGTACCTGAGCTGGATCTCGCAGGGTGGCGGCCGCGAGGCAATCAACGAGCTCTACAATGCCAACGGCATGGAATTCGTTGGCGCCTATCTGGGCGGGCAGGAGTCGATGAACTCGACCGCGCCCATCGCCGGGATCGAGGATCTGAAGGGCTGGAAGTTCCGCTCACCGCCCGGGATGGAATCGGAGATCTTCGCCGAGCTGGGCGCGACCCCGGTCGTGATGGACTTCACCGAGATCTTCACCGCGCTGGAAACCGGCATTATCGACGGCGCCGACGCCTCGACGCTGGCCAACAACGTCGGTCTCGGCATCTATGACATCGCCAAGCACACCACCTTCCCCGGCTTCCACTCGATGAGCTCGGATCACCTTGCCTGCAACAAGACCGTCTGGGACGGACTTGAGCCGGCGCAGCAGGAAATCCTCAAGGCGGCGATGGACACGCTCGCCATGAACCTGATGATGCGCACCATCGTGCAGAACGGCGAGGCGCTGACCGAGCTGCCCGAGAAGGGCGTGACGATCTACGACTGGTCCGCCGAGGACCGCGCCGCCTTCCGCGAGGCCGCGATCAGCCGTTGGGATGTCTGGGCCGAGAAAACCCCGGAAGCCAAGGCGATGGTGGAAAGCCACAAGACCTTCCTCAAGCGCATCGGCCTCGGCCAAGACAGCGCGAACTGAGCCGGCAACGGCACCCCCAGGCGGGCGGCCCCACGGCGCCGCCCGCTCCCACCCCAGAGATACGGAAAGACACACGGGATGAACGTTCTGATCATCGGCGGCGGCGGCTTCATCGGCCGCAAGGTCGCCCAAAGCCTCGCCACCCGCGGCAACCTGCGCGACGCGCCCATCGACAAGCTGACGCTGGCCGACATCGCCGCGCCCGAGCCCGTCGAGGCCCCCTTCCCCGTCGAGACCCGCGCCTGCGACATCACCGACCGCGCCTCGATCGACGCGCTCATCGACGACGACACCGACGTGATCTTCCACTTCGCCGCCGTCGTCTCGTCCCACGCCGAGGCCGATTTCGAGGCCGGCATGAAGGTCAACCTCGACGGCACGCTTAACGTGCTGGAACGCTGCCGCGCGCTCGGCACCTGCCCGGTGGTGGTCTTCACCTCCTCGCTGGCGGTCTTCGGCGGCGAGGTGCCCGACCCGATCACCGATCACACCATCCCCAACCCGCAGACCTCCTACGGCATGCAGAAGGCGATCGGCGAGCTGCTTCTCAACGACTATTCGCGCAAGGGCTACGTCGACGGCCGGGGCTTCCGCCTGCCGACCATCTCGGTGCGCCCGGGCAAGCCGAACCGCGCGGCCTCCTCCTTCATGTCATCGATCATCCGCGAGCCGCTGAACGGCGAGCCGGCGATCTGTCCGGTGGACGAGGGGCAGGAGCATTTCTACCTCTCGCCAAAGCGGTGCGTCGAAAACCTCATCAAGGGCGCCGAGCTCGACGCCGAGGACCTGGGGATGCAGCGCTGCATGACCATGCCCGGCCAGCGCCTGTCCATCCGCCAGATGATCGATGCGCTCACCGCCGTGGCCGGGCCGGAGCCGGCGAAGCTGATCAAATGGGAGGAGCAACCCGAGATCGCCGACATCGTGCGCGGCTGGCGCTACGATTACCGTTTCGACAAGGCGCTCGCGCTGGGGCTTGAAGCGGATGCGAGATTCGAGGAGAACGTGCGCTACTACATGGAAGATGACCTTCCAAAAGCCAAAGCCCCCGCCTGAGGCCAAGATCGAGACCCGCCATGCTGACCCCGATCGTCCAGACCCCGCGATATCGGCTGGTGGCCGAGGAGATCGCCGCGCGCATTCGCGCCGGCGACTTCGCCTCCGGCACCAAGATGCCCGCGGACAAGGATCTGGTTGCCCAACTCGGGGTCAGCCGGACGACGGTGCGCGAGGCGATGATCGCGCTCGAACTGATGGGCTATGTCGTCACCCGCTACGGCGCCGGCGCCTTCGTGGCCGACCCGCTGCCCATGGCGCAGGATGAGACGCACCCCGAGACACCGGGCCTGCCCGGGTTCTTCGAACTGGTCGAGGCGCGCTTCGTCATCGAGCCCGAGATCGCCGCCATCGCCGCCAGCACCGTGACCCCCGGGCAAATCGCGCAGCTGACCCGCTGCATCGAGGGCATGTGCGACACCCGCCTGCCCTTCGACCGGATCGAGGCCCATGACCGCGAGTTCCACCTCGTCATCGCGCGCTCCACCGGCAATTCGCTTTTTGTCACGATGGTCGAGGATTTCTGGCACGCCCGCCAGCGCTACCCGGAATGGACGCGCCTCAACAACCGCCAGAACGCCGAGGACATCGCGCGCTTCTCCCGCGACGAGCATGTCGCCATCGTCGACGCCCTGGTCGCGCGGGATGCCGGGGCGGCGCGCGCCGCCATGGCGCACCATTGCCGCAACTCGGGCCAGCCGCTGCTGGAGCGCTGGCATCGCTTCGAGGGCGAAACCGTCGGCGAGGAGGTTCTGCACCGGCTCAAGGCACGGGCGGGTCAGGGCTGACACCTACCACGGCGATGCGCGGGCTCCGCCATCTTTAAAAAAACGGCTCTGACCCCGGCCTGCGGCCCTCTCCGGGGTACGTCTCCCAGGAAGCAAGGGCGGCTTTCTGATCTGAGCAGTATAAAAAAGGCCCGCACATCTGTCACGTGCGGGCCTTTCCTCAACTTCCGCGCGGCCTCACTTCAGGTCGAAGCGGTCTGCGTTCATCACCTTGGTCCAGGCCTTGGCGAAGTCGGCAACGAACTTGCCAGCGTTGTCATCCTGGGCATAGACCTCGGCGTAGGCGCGCAGGATCGAGTTCGAGCCGAACACCAGGTCCATCCGCGTCGCGGTCCATTTGACCTCTCCGGTCTTGCGATCGCGGATCTCGTAAAGGCCGCCGCTCACGGGCACCCAAGTGTAGCCCATGTCCACGAGGTTGACGAAGACGTCATTGGTCAGCGCGCCCTCTCGGTCAGTGAAGACGCCGTGCTTGGTGCCGCCGTGGTTGGTGCCCATGGCCCGCATGCCGCCGAAGAGCACCACCATCTCGGGGGCGGTCAGCCCCATGAGCTGTGCGCGGTCTAGCATCAGCTCCTCGGCCGAGACCGCGTAGTCCCGCTTGAGCCAGTTGCGGAAGCCGTCGGCCAGCGGCTCGAGCGGATCGAAGCTGCCTGCGTCGGTCATCTCGTCGGTGGCGTCACCGCGGCCCGGCGCGAAGGGCAATTCCAGCTCCACGCCCGCGGACTTGGCTGCCCGCTCGACCCCGAGGTTGCCTGCCAGCACGATCACGTCGGCGATCGAGGCGCCGGTCTCGGCGGCGATCGGCTCTAGCGCCGACAGCACACGGGCCAGGCGGTCGGGCTCGTTGCCCTCCCAGTCCTTCTGCGGGGCAAGACGGATGCGCGCGCCATTGGCACCGCCGCGCATGTCCGAGCCGCGGAAGGTGCGGGCGCTGTCCCAGGCGGTAGAGATCATCTCGGCATCCGTGAGCCCGGCAGCCGCGATCTTTGCCTTTACCGCGGCCACGTCGTAACCTGTGGCACCTGCGGGGATCGGGTCTTGCCAGATGAGATCCTCGGCTGGCACGTCGGGGCCGATGTAGCGCGCTTTCGGCCCGAGATCGCGGTGGGTCAGCTTGAACCAGGCGCGGGCGAAGGTGTCAGCGAAATACTCCGGATCGGCCATGAACTTCTGGCAGATCGCATTGTAGATCGGGTCGACCTTCATCGCCATGTCGGCATCGGTCATGATCGGCATGCACTTGATCGAGGGATCCTCGACGTCGGCGGGCATGTCCTCTGGCTTGATGTCCACCGGCATCCACTGCCAGGCCCCGGCGGGGGATTTCTTCAGCTCCCACTCGTGACCGAAGAGCATGTCGAACCAGCCCATGTCCCATTGCGTAGGGTTGGACGTCCAGGCGCCCTCGATGCCCGACACCATCGTGTCGCGGCCGATGCCACGGCCCTTGGTGTTCATCCAGCCGATGCCCTGGTACTCCGGGCCGGCGCCCTCGGGGTCGGGACTGAGGTTTTCCGCAAGGCCGTTGCCGTGGCACTTGCCGATGGTGTGGCCGCCGGCGGTGAGCGCCGCGGTTTCCTCGTCATCCATCGCCATGCGCTTGAAGGTCTCACGGACCTGCTCGGCGGTCTTCTGCGGGTCGGGCTGGCCGTTCACCCCCTCGGGGTTCACGTATATCAGGCCCATTTGCACCGCGGCGAGCGGGTTCTCCATGGTCGCCGGATCGGCCAGGTCGCCGTAGCGGCCATCGGACGGCGCGAGCCATTCCTTCTCGGCGCCCCAGTAGACGTCCTTTTCCGGGTGCCAGATGTCTTCGCGGCCAAAGGCGAATCCGAAGGTCTTCAGGCCCGCGACCTCATAGGCAATCGTGCCCGAGAGGATCATCAGGTCGGCCCAGGAAATCTTGTTGCCGTATTTCTTCTTGATCGGCCACAGCAGGCGGCGGCCCTTGTCGGTGTTGACGTTGTCGGGCCAGCTGTTCAGCGGCGCGAAGCGCTGGTTGCCGGTGCCGGCCCCGCCGCGACCGTCGGCGAGGCGGTAGGAGCCTGCGGCGTGCCAGGCGACGCGGGCGAACATGCCGACGTAGGAGCCCCAGTCGGCGGGCCACCACTCCTGGCTGTCCTTCATAAGGGCGCGCAGGTCGTCCTTCAGCGCCTCCACGTCGAGCGATTTCAGCTCTTCACGGTAATCGAAGTCCGGCCCCATCGGGTTGGTCTTGAAATCGTGCTGGCTCAGAATGTCGAGGTTCAGGCTCTTGGGCCACCAGCTGGTGACCGAGGTTCCGCTCTCGGTCAGACCGCCGTGCATCACCGGGCATTTTCCCCCGGTATCGACGTCGTTTCCGTCCATGTCAGTTCTCCCATAGGATGAGCATCCTTGCGCGGGACAAGGCAGGGCAGCGGGCGAAAACGCGGGCCGTTGGTCCAGCCGGTGCCGCCGCCGAGGTCCCTCCTGCATCGGCAGTCTAACCAGAGGGCGCGGCTGGGTCAGGTGATTCGTAGCCGCTGACCTTGCGCCTGCGGCGGTCCGTCGCGCTCCGAAAGAGGATTCTGAAATCTCACAAATTCATCCCGGTCCCCCAGGGCCGGGGCAGCAGTCTCCCTGCTCCGAAAAACCGCAGCGCCAGTTTCGGCGGGCACGGACGTCGCGGCGGAGCCGCCGTCCCGTGAGGCCGAGGCTCAGACCTTCGCGAGTGCCTCGGCGATAGCCTCCATCCGCCCTGCCCGCTCGGGCAGCAGCGGCAGCAGCGCGGCGAGCAGCAGGCGAGCCTTGGCGGCGCTGAGATCACCGGACAGGATCGCCCCTGCCTCGACCATCGTCACGCCGCCGCTGTCGGCGCCGTAGATGGCCCGGGTCCGCCCCTCGGGACAGCGGGTGGCAAGGATCACCGGGATGCCCGCCGCGACGAGCTTGCGGCAGACCTCGGCAAAGCCCTTGGGGGCATTGCCGCGCCCGAAGGCCTCGATCACCACGCCCGAGACGCCGTTCGAGGCACACCATTCGAGGTAGCGCGGCGTGCTGCCGAGCCCGAGCGCGATAAGCTCGACGTTCGGGTCCAGCGACGGCGCGTCGATCACCTCGCGCGGGCGCGCCGGGCGCGTGTAGAGATGCACCTCGCCCTCGTCGATCTCGCCCAGCTTGCCATGGCCGTTCGAGCGGAAGGTGTCCACGCGCGAGCTGTGCACCTTGCTGACGTAGCGCGCGCCATGGATCTCGCCCTCGAAGACGATGACCGCGCCCACGCCGGTCAGATCGGGCGCCGCCGCGCAGAGCAGCGCGTCGTGCATGTTGCGTGGCCCGTCGGTATCGGGTTGGCCCGCGTGGCGCTGTGCGCCGGTGAAGACCACTGGCTTATCGGACCTGACCAGCAGCCGCGCGAGAAAGGCGCTCTCCTCCATGGTATCGGTACCATGGGTGACGACGACGCCATCGACCCCGGGCTCGGCCAGTCGCGCGTCGATGTGGCGGCAGAGCTTGTAAATCGTCTCGAGCGTCAGCGCGTTGCTGCCCGCGGCCTCGATGTTGTCGACCTCGACGGTGATCCCAGGCAGTGGTGCGTGCAGGCTTTCGAGCAGCCTGTCGCCGCTCAGCCCGGCGGTGACGGCCCCGCCCTCGGTCTTGGCATAGGAGGCAATTGTGCCACCGGTGGCGACGAGAACGATATGGGACATGCGGACCTCCTGCAGGGCTGAACTGACGGTGCGTGATGTCTGCATATGCGCGCGGGCGGGCGAAAGCCAGATCGCTTGGCGGCGCGCGCCTATCAGGAAGCTTGTGGAGGAAGGGAGGATGCGGCGGCCCCAAGGGAGGAGGAGAAGGGCCGCCGCCGATTTCCGGGGCTGAGGGAGGAGGAGAAACACCCCGAAAAAATCCTTGAACGCGTTGCCGCGTCGACAGGGGCACATTTAGGGGCCCTCCCTGGCCCGGGCAACGCACATTCCTGCAGGGCCGAGTTGTCGAGAATGCATGGCCCGCGCAACCCCTTGCAAACGCCCGCTCCAAGGGTGTCCACCGTGGCCGACTTGCTGCACACAGAGGCTGCAGAATTTTTTTGAAGTCGGGCTCGCACAACAGGATATTGACGCATGACCTGCATCCTGTTCTAGATATAGTTGCTTTTCGGTTCATCGAGTCGGGCGACGGCCCGGCGCGGCGCTAAGAGGGAAACCGGTGTAACACCGGTGCTGCCCCCGCAACTGTAAGCGGCGAGTGAAGGCCCAATGAGCCACTGGGACATCCCGGGAAGGCGCGGCCGGACCCACGACCCGCCAAGCCAGGAGACCTGCCGAAGGCCTGACAGAATGACCACGAACGGAGGGTTCGGGGCGTGCGAGGACCGCGTCAGGCACAAGGCCTGCGCGGTGACGCGTCCCCGCCTTCGCAGCTGAGGACGCAAGAGCATGATCACCGTCTATTCGAAACCCGCCTGCGTGCAGTGCACTGCCACCACCCGCGCGCTCGATGCCAAGGGGCTGGACTACAACGTGATCGACCTCACCGAGGACGACGCGGCCATGTCGCTGGTCACCGAGCTCGGCTACCGCCAGGCCCCCGTCGTGACCTTTGGCGAAGACCACTGGTCGGGCTTCCGTCCGGACCTGATCGCCCGCCTCGCGAGCTGATCGCGGCGGGATCGGCAACAAGGGATCGACCATGTCGGGGCTCGTCTTCTTCTCCTCTGCCAGCGGCAACACCGCGCGCTTCGTCGCCAGCCTCGGCCGGGCGGCGCTGCGCATCCCGGTGTCGCCCAAGGAACTGACGCCCGATCCGCGCGATCCCTTTGTGCTGATCTGCCCGACCTATGCCGACGGCGAAGGTCGCGGCGCGGTGCCGAAGCAGGTGATCCGCTTTCTCAACGACCCGTCCCGCCGCGCGCTGCTGCGCGGCGTGATCGCCAGCGGCAATCGCAACTTCGGCGAGACCTTCGCGCTCGCCGGCCGCGTCATCGCGCAAAAATGCAATGTCCCCCTGCTCTACTCGTTTGAGCTGGCGGGAACGACCAAGGATTTCGCCCGCGTCAACGACGGGCTCGACGCTTTCTGGGGGACCCCATGCTTGACCGCCTGAACGAGACGCTGGACTACCACGCGCTCAACGCCATGCTGAACCTCTACGATGCGGACGGCAATATCCGCTTCGAGGCCGACCGGATGGCGGCGCGGCAGTATTTCCTTCAGCACGTGAACCAGAACACCGTGTTCTTCCACTCGCTGACGGAAAAGCTCGGCTACCTCGTCGAGGAAGGCTATTACGAGGCGGAGGTGCTCGAGCAATACCCGCCCGCCTTCCTGCAGAAGATCTGGGACGCGGCCTTTGCCAAGAAGTTCCGCTTCCCGACCTTTCTCGGCGCGTTCAAGTATTACACCTCCTACACGCTGAAGACGCGTGACGGGAAACGCTTCCTCGAGCGCTACGAGGACCGCGTCGTCATGGTGGCCCTGGCGTTGGCACGCGGCGACGAGGCGCTGGCGATGTCGTTCATGGAAGAGATCCTCTCGGGCCGCTTCCAGCCCGCCACGCCGACCTTCCTCAACGCCGGCAAGAAGAGTCGGGGCGAGCTGATCTCCTGCTTCCTGCTGCGCATCGAAGACAACATGGAAAGCATCGGCCGGGCGATCAACTCGTCGCTGCAGCTGTCCAAGCGCGGCGGCGGCGTCGCCCTGATGCTGACCAACATCCGCGAGGCCGGCGCGCCGATCAAGGGCATCGAGAACCAGTCCTCTGGCGTCATCCCGGTGATGAAGCTGCTCGAAGACAGCTTCTCCTATGCCAACCAGCTGGGTGCGCGTCAGGGCGCGGGCGCGGTCTATCTAAACGCGCACCACCCCGACATCCTCAAGTTCCTCGACACCAAGCGCGAGAACGCCGACGAGAAGATCCGTATCAAGACCCTCAGCCTTGGCGTGGTGATCCCCGACGTGACCTTCGAGCTCGCCAAGCGTAACGAGCCGATGTATCTCTTCTCGCCGCATGACGTGCAGAAGGTCTACGGCGTGCCCTTCTCCGAAATCTCGGTCACCGAGAAATACGAGGAGATGGTCGAGGACAAGCGCATCCGCAAGACCAAGATCAACGCCCGCGCCTTCTTCCAGACGCTGGCCGAGATCCAGTTCGAGAGCGGCTATCCCTACATCATGTTCGAGGACACGGTGAACGAAGCCAACCCGGTCGACGGGCGCATCACCATGTCGAACCTCTGCTCGGAGATCCTGCAGGTGGCCGAGGCGTCGGAGTTCAACGACGACCTGAGCTACTCGAAGCTGGGCACCGACATCTCGTGCAACCTCGGCTCGTTGAACATCGCCAAGACCATGGACGGCCCGGACTTCGGCGCCTCGATCGAGACCGCGATCCGCGCGCTCACCGCCGTGTCGGAAATGTCGGCGATCGACAGCGTGCCTTCGATCCGCCGCGGCAACGACGAAAGCCGCGCGATCGGTCTCGGCCAGATGAACCTGCATGGCTACCTGGCCCGCGAGCACGTCCATTACGGCTCCGACGAGGGCGTCGAGTTCACCTCGGTCTATTTCGCCGCCGTGGCCTATCACGCGCTGCGCGCCTCCTGTGCCATGGCGCGGGAAAAAGGCATGACCTTCAAGGGCTTCGAGAAGTCGAAATATGCCGACGGCAGCTTTTTCGAGAAATACGTCACCCGCGACTGGCTGCCCGAGAGCGAAACCGTCAGCAAGCTCTTCGACGGCATCACCCTGCCCACGCGTTCGGATTGGGACGCGCTGAAGGCCGACGTGATGGAGCACGGGCTCTACAACCGGAACCTGCAGGCGGTGCCGCCGACAGGCTCGATCAGCTACATCAACAACTCGACCTCCTCGATCCACCCGATCGTCTCGAAGATCGAGATCCGCAAGGAAGGCAAGATCGGCCGCGTCTACTACCCGGCCGCCTTCATGAACAACGAGAACCTCGAGTATTACCGCGACGCCTACGAGATCGGCCCGGAAAAGCTCATCGACACCTATGCGGCGGCCACCGAGCACGTCGACCAGGGCCTGTCGCTGACGCTGTTCTTCCCCGCCGAGGCCACCACGCGGGACATCAACCGCGCGCAGATCTACGCGTGGAAGAAGGGCATCAAGACGATCTACTACGTGCGCCTGCGCCAGACCGCGCTCGAGGGCACCGAAGTGCAGGGCTGCGTCTCCTGCACGCTCTGAGGGGATGAGACGGGGGCAGCGCCCCCGCAGCCCCGGAGTATTTGAGGAAAGATTAACGGGGCGCGGGCGCGCGCTCCGGATGGGATGAGGGCCGCTGCGCCCGAACAAGGGATGATCCGATGAAGGACACCGTCACTTCCCCCGCCGTGCCGCGGGCGATCAACTGGAACCGGCTGCAGGACGAGAAGGACCTCGAGGTCTGGAACCGTCTCACGGTGAACTTCTGGCTGCCCGAAAAGGTGCCGCTGTCGAACGATGTGCAGAGCTGGGCGACGCTGACCGATGCCGAGAAGCAGCTGACCATCCGCGTCTTCACCGGGCTGACGCTGCTCGACACCATCCAGAACTCGGTCGGCGCACCGGCGATGATGCCCGATGCGCAGACCCCACACGAGGAGTCTGTGCTGACCAACATCGCCTTCATGGAAGCGGTGCACGCGCGCAGCTACAGCTCGATCTTCTCGACGCTCTGCTCGACCCGCGAGGTCGACGAGGCCTTCCGCTGGTCCGACGAGAACCCGCACCTGCAGGCCAAGGCCCGCGCCGTGCTGGAAACCTATGCCGCCGGTGCCGATCCGCTGAAGCGCAAGATCGCCTCGGTCTTCCTCGAGAGCTTCCTGTTCTACTCGGGCTTCTACCTGCCGATGTACTGGTCGAGCCGCGCCAAGCTGACCAACACCGCCGACCTCATCCGCCTGATCATTCGCGACGAGGCGGTGCACGGCTATTACATCGGCTACAAGTTCCAGCGCGCGCTGGAGCGCGAGACCGCCGAGCGCAAGGCCGAGTTGAAGGATTACGCCTTCTCGCTGCTGTTCGAACTCTACGAGATCGAGGCGCGCTACACCGAAGAGCTCTACGACGGGATCGGTTTGAGCGAGGAGGTGAAGGCCTTCCTCCACTATAACGCGAACAAGGCGCTGCAGAACCTTGGCTTCGAAGCGCTTTTCCCACCCGAAGCCGCCGAGGTGAACCCGGCCATCATGGCCGCGCTGAGCCCCGACAGCGAGAACCACGACTTCTTCTCGGGCTCGGGATCGAGCTACGTCATCGGCAAGGCTGTCGCCACCGAGGACGAAGACTGGGATTTCTGATCCCAGCCTGACCTATCTCAGTCCGCGGGCGGGTCTGCTGCCCGCGGCTTTTCGTGCCTGCCGCCTCTGGCCTACCGCGACAACATAAAGATCTGCCCGCAAGATGCGGGCAGATCTTAGTTTTTTTGAGGAACTACTTCGGAGATCAGAAGGTCTTGGTCAGACCGAAGTAATAGGCTCGTCCGGGCTCGTTGTAGGTGTTCGCACCGTCTCCCGAGCGCAGGATCTCGGTGTCGAAAAGGTTGGTCACCCCGGCCTTGAGATCGAAGCCGTTGTCGAACTGATAGGTCATGCCGAGATTGACCAGCGTGTAGGGATCGCGGTCCTCGTCGTCACCCTGGGCGTAGCCGGTCGCGGCGCTGTATTCCGTCGCCTCGATCGGACCATAGTGGGTGAGCGAGGGGATAAGGCTGAACCTGTCGTTTACGTTCCAGGTCACCGCGGCGTTGATCGTGTACTCGGGCACCAGCGACAGCGGCACGTCGACCTCGACGCCGTCATAGGTCTCGCCATCCGAATTGGTGCCGCCCTTGATCTTCAGCTTCTGGCTCGACTCGATCATGTAGGTTCCGTTCACCGCCAGCGAGACCCGCTCGCCGAGAGGCATCGCGAAGCTGCCCTCAAGACCCTCGACCGTCGACTGGGGAACGTTTTCCCATTGGTAGAGCCGCGCCGCGTTGCCACTGACCTGGGTGGTGCCGGCCTGCTCGGTGCCCGCCTGGATCTTGTCGCGGTAGTCGTTGTGGAAATAGGTCAGCGTCGCGTTGACACCATTGAGGCCGGCATAGGCGATCCCGATTTCGGAGTTGATCGAGGTCTCGGGGTCCAGGTCGTCGTTGCCCAGAACGTAGCAGGGGCCGTCGCCGACGTAGGGATAAGGGCAGCCATTGCCGCGCGTCGTGTAGACGTAGGTGTCGGACAGCTGGTAGAGCGTCGGCGCCTTGAAGGCCCGCGCCACGCCGCCCTTGACCGTCCATTCCGAGTTCACCGCGTAGGAGGCATTCAGCCCGCCCGACCAGTTGTAGCCAAAGCTGTCCGCCCAGTCGACACGCACCGAGGGGGTCAGCGTCAGCCGGTCGGTCCACTCGATGTTGTCCTCGAGATAGAGACCGAGGGTCAGTTGCTCGGTGATCTCGTCGCCGCTGGAGGAATTGATGCCACCGTCATCGCTGGTGATCGACGCGAATGAGCTGTAGTCGCCGAGATCGAGCCGCTCGTAGCGCGCTTCGGCGCCGAGCGTCAGCGCCGAGGGGCGGCCGAGGAAGCTGCGGTCGATGTAGGTCTCGGACTTGGCCGCGATGGCATCGAGCAGCGCCGTATCCCATTCGTCGGTTGCATTGATCATGCCCTCGGACCCGCCGGCCGGCCCCTCGGTCAGACGGGTGTTGTCGGTGTGCTCGTATTGCAGGTAGCTGCGCGTTTCGCCCCAGCCGTAGCTGCCGTTGTGGGTGATGGCGGCGGTGTAGCGCTCCATGACGTTGGTTTCGTCGCCGTCCTCGGCAAGGTCATCGACAACCGTGCCGCCGCTGTCGGTCAAGCCGCCACCGAGCAGCTTGTCGCCGGCGTAGATGTTCCCCTGCCGCGACCAGCCGAGATCGAAGTCGAAGCTGTTGCGGTCGCTCGGCGTCCAGCGCAGCAGCAACGAGGCATCCTTGTTGACCACGCCCTCGCTGCCCGCGTCGTAGCCGCATTCGGTCTCTGCGCCGCTCCGGTCGGTGCAGGTCTCGCCCTCGACGGTTTCGGCATTGAGCTCGGGATCATCGGCATCGGTCTTGTTGTAGCTGCCCGAGAAGCGCAGCGAGAAGTCGTTGTTCAGCTTCCTGGCCCACAGCAGGTTGTAGCGCTGGGTCGCGCCCTCGAGGCTGCTGTCGGGCGCGTCGAAGAAGGTGCCGAGCTGCAGCAAGTCTTCTTCCGGGGCCTTGGTGATGATGTTCACCACCCCGCCCGCGGCACCCGAGCCATAGCGGGCCGCCGCCGGGCCGCGAATGACCTCGATGCGATCGACCATCTCGGCGGGCACCCAGTTGGTGTCACCGCGGGTGTCGCGCTCGCCCGAGCGGCCCATCTTCACCGAGGTGCGCGACAGCACCGGCTTGCCGTCGATCAGGATCAGCACGTTCTCCGGACCCATGCCGCGGATGTCGACCTGGCGCTGGTTGCCGCGCTGACCCGAGGGCGAGGTGCCGCTAAGGTTGACCCCCGGCATCTTGCGGATGATCTCGGCCACGTCGTTGACCACGGGCTGCTTCTCGATGTCCGCGGCGGTGATGGTCGAGGTGCCGAGCGCCTGCTTGATCTGCTCCTCGGCGGTCAAAACGATGGTCCCGAGCTCGTAGCCGCTGTCGTCGCCAAGTGTAAGGTCCTGCGCCAGTGCCGGGGTCAGCGGGGCGGCGGACAGGAGAAATACGGCTGTGCCAGAGGCAAGCCGTGCACGTGCGGATGCCATGAGCGATCCTCTCTGCGCTGAAGTTTCACGATGTTCTGAGGGTCGCTGGCGGAAGCTGGCCCGCGGAGGAAAACCATCATCGCCCCCAGGCGACAATATACCAGATAAAAATACTCAGTTACTTGTCGCATTTCCGCAACAAGGCGGGATACGTCGGGCTCGGCGCCGCGCGCAGCACCCCGGCTGTGGGCACCCCGGTCGTTTCCCCTCCGGCTGTTTCTCTGGGTGGTCGGCGCGCGGCCCACCCGTCGCCCGGCTGGGTCATGGCGCCTCCGCGGCGCCACCGGCAATTGCCCACCCGCGTGGCACTGACGCGATATCGCCCGTTCCATTGCCGCGAAACTTCTGCAAACGTGATTGCAAAATCTTCCCGTCGAGGCCCACATAGGCCGGATCGGGAGACAGATAACAAAACCCGAACAACCACAGAGAGGTACACTATGAAACTCACCGCAGCCGCAGTCCTGACGCTGACCACCGCGCTCGCTGGCGCCGCCTCGGCCGAGACCTGGGACATGCCGATGGCATACCCCGCCAACAACTATCATACCGAGAACGCGCAGACCTTCGCGGATGCGGTCAAGGAATGTACCGGCGGCGAGCTCGAGATCGTCATCCACGCTGGCGGCTCGCTGTTCAAGGGCGACGAGATCAAGCGCGCCGTGCAGCTCGGTGAAGCGCAGATCGGCGAGCGCCTCCTGTCCGCCCATGCCAACGAGAACGCCGTCTTCGCCTATGACTCGATCCCCTTCCTCGCGACCTCCTTCGAGGCGTCCGAGAAGCTGCGCGCCGCCGCCGAGCCCGTGCTGGCCAAGGTGCTCGAAGAGCAGAACATCGTGCCGCTCTACTCGGTGCCCTGGCCGCCGCAGGGTCTCTATTTCTCCAAGCCTGTCGAGACCCCCGAGGCGATGGAAGGCACCAAGTTCCGCGCCTACAACTCGATCACGGCGCGCGTCGCCGAGCTTGCCGGCATGGTGCCGACGCAAGTCGAGGCCGCGGATCTGAAGCAGGCACTGGCGACCGGCGTCGTCTCGGCGATGATTTCCTCGGGCGCCACCGGCGTGGATGAGAGCGTCTGGGAAGACATGACCAACTTCTACGATGTGAAGGCCTGGCTGCCGCGCAACACCGTCTTCGTCAACAAGGACGCGCTGGACGGGCTGTCTGACGCGGCGCGCACCTGTGTGCTCGACGAGGCGGCGGCCGCGCAGACCCGCGGCGCCGAGAAGGCCTCCGAACTGGCCGGCGGTTTCGTCAAGACACTGGCCGACAACGGCATGGACGTGAACCCGCCGAGCGAGGCGATCACCGCCAAGCTGCAGGAGATCGGCAAGACCATGACCGCCGAATGGCTGGAGAACGCGGGCGAGGATGGCAAGGCCATCGTTGACGCCTACGAGGCCCAGTAAGCACTGGCCCCGCAAGCACGGGCTCGACAGACGCAGGGTGCCCCGGCAAGACCGGGGCGCCGACCCTGCTTCCAGCGAGGCAGGTGCGTCCGCCCTGGGCTGACAAAGCCACGACATCACCTACAAACACGGGAGGCCGCGACGCGATGACTGCTGGCTCTACCTTGCGCCGCCTGACCGACGGGCTCTACACACTCTCCGGCTTCGGGGCGGCTCTGGCGCTGGTCTCGATCCTTTGCCTTGTCGTCGCCCAGATGGTCACCCGCTGGACCGGGGTGCTGTTCCCCGGCGGCGCGAATTACGCCGGCTATGCCATGGCCACGGCGTCCTTTCTCGCGCTGGCCGACACGTTCCGCCGCAACGAGCACATCCGGGTCGGCATGCTCGTCGAGCGCGGCGGCGCCTTGCGCCGGGGCATCGAGATCTGGTGCTACACCGCCGGCGCAGCGGTCGCGCTTTTCTTTGCCTGGTACGCCGTGCAGGCGCCGATCCTGAGCCACAAGATCAACGACATCAGCCAGGGCCAGGATGGCACACCGCTGTGGATCCCACAGATCGCCATGGCCGTGGGCGCAGTGCTGCTGGCCATCGCGGTGATCGACAGCCTGCTTGGGCTGCTCTTCACCGAAAAGATGGGTGTCGATGCCCCGCGCGGTCCGATGCTGCGCGATGCACTGGGATCGACGAAGGTCCGGCTCGCCATGTTCGCGGCATGCGCGCTGGTGCTCTACGCCGCGGTCCACCTGATGACCGGCTTCGACCGTGATGCGGTGGGGCTGAAGATCGGGGTCTTCCTCTTCGTTCTGTTCTTCCTTCTCGGCTCCGGTCTTTGGGTCGGGCTGGCGCTGATGGGCGTGGCTTACATGGGGATGATCGGCTTCACCCCGCGCAACCCCGGCAGCTCGATGAGCATCACCGTCTGGTCCTCGTCCTCGAGCTGGACTCTCACGTCGCTGCCGCTGTTCATCTGGATGGGCGAAATCCTCTATCGCACAAAGCTTTCCGAGGACATGTTCAAGGGACTCGCGCCCTGGCTTTCGCGCTTCCCCGGTGGCCTACTGCATTCAAATGTGGTCGGCTGCACCGTCTTCGCAGCAGTCTCGGGCTCCTCGGCGGCGACGCTGACAACCGTGGGCAAGATGTCGATCCCCGAGCTGCGCAAGCGCGGCTATCCCGAGTTCATGATCATCGGCACGCTCGCCGGGGCGGCCACGCTCGGGCTGATGATCCCGCCCTCGCTGACCCTCATCGTCTATGGCGTGACCGTGCAGCAAAGCATCACCGGGCTCTTCATGGCGGGCGTCATCCCCGGCATCGTGCTCGCAACCATGTTCATGGCCTATATCGCGATCTGGTCCGTGGTCCGCAAAGACCAGACCCCCACGCCCGAGCCGCAGACCACCTTTGCCGAGAAGCTGCGTGCCTCGACCCTGCTGATCCCGGTGATCGTGCTCATCCTCGTGGTCATCGGCTCGATGTATCTCGGCGTCGCCACAGCGACCGAGGCGGCGGCCTTCGGCGTCATCGGGGCGCTGGTGCTGGCGGCGCTGCAGGGCTCGCTGAGCTGGGAGGCCTTCCGCCAGAGCCTGATGGGGGCCACCCGCACCTCCGCGATGATCGCGCTGATCCTGATGGGGGCGAGCTTCCTGACACTGGCCATGGGCTTCACCGGCGTGCCGCGCGCGCTCGCGGGGGTCATCGCCGCGTGGGAGCTGTCGCCGGTGGCGCTGATCGCGGCGCTCACGGTCTTCTACATCATCATCGGCATGTTCCTTGACGGGATCTCGGCGGTGGTGCTGACCATGGCGATCATCGAGCCGATGATCCGCGCCGCGGGGATCGACCTCATCTGGTTCGGCATCTTCATCGTGGTGGTGGTCGAGATGGCGCAGATCACCCCGCCAGTGGGCTTCAACCTCTTCGTGCTGCAAGGGATGACCCGCCACGACATGAGCTACATCGCCCGCACCGCCTTGCCGATGTTCCTGATCATGGTGCTGATGGTGGGCGTGCTGGTTGCCTTCCCCGGCCTCGCCACCTGGCTGCCGGACATGGTACAGGCCAAGCAATGAGACCCGCCGGGAGCGCCTTTCGCGCTCCCGGCCCTTCCCCGAGGCACCACATGTCCCCCTTTGTCGGCATCCTAAGTCTCGACACGCGCTTTCCGCGCATCCTTGGCGACGCGGGCAATCCGGAAAGCTACCACCTGCCCGCCCGCGTCCGCGTCGTGCCCGGCGCGGGCAGCCCCGACATCGTCAAGGACGGCCGCCCCGCGCCCGCTTTGGTCGACGGGTTCCGCAGGGCCGCCGAGGATCTGGTGTCCGAAGGCGCCTGCCTGATCACCTCGACCTGCGGCTTCCTGATCACCGTTCAGCGCGAGATCGGGGCATCCTTGCCCGTGCCGGTGCTGCTGTCGGGCCTTTGCCTCTTGCCGAGCGTGCGGCTGATGGTCGGCGGACGGCCTGTCGGAGTGCTCACCGCCTCGGCTTCGGCGCTTGGCTCGGAGGCGCTCCGCGCCGCCGGGGCCGGCCCCGAGGACGTGCGGATCGGCGGGCTGCAGGACAGCGCACTTTTCGCGGAAACGTTTCTTGCCCCCAAGCACAGCCAGCACGCCTCCTTCGATGCCGCGCGGATGCAGGCCGAGGTCTGCCGCGCCGCCGAAGCGCTCGTCGTCCGCGCGCCCGAGATCGCCGCCATCGTGCTCGAATGCGGCAACCTGCCGCCCTATGCCAAGGCGATCCGGCAGGTCACCGGCCGGCCGGTCTTTTCTATCCTCGACGCCGCGCGGTTGGTGCCCGGGCTCTAGGCCAGCGCGGGATCCGCCGGGCACAGCGCGTCGAGCTGGCTCACGTCCTTCAAAACCGAGGCGAGGATGCCGCGGATCGCGGTGCGTCGCAGCAGAGCCTGCCCCGCCTCGCCAAACAGCTCCGGGCCGAAGTTGGTCGAGAAGGTCGCGCGGTTGGCGACGTTGAAGAAGCTGACGGCGCTGATCTGCCAGTGCAGCGTGACCGGCGAGATGTCCGGGCGGAAGAGCCCCGCCTCGCAGCCCGCCCGACAGATCCGCTCGACCACCCCGATGGCGCGTTCGTTCTTTGCCGCCAGCGCGTGCATCTTCTGCATATGCCGCGCCTCGTGGATGTTCTCGATCATCACCAGGCGGATGAACTCAGGGTTGCGGCGGTGGTGGTCGAAGGTGAATTCCAGCAGCGCCCGCAGCGCCACGTCGGGCCGCAACCCTTCCAGGTCGAGCTCCAACTCCCCCTCGCGCACCTCGGCATAGCAGTCTTCGAGCACCGCCTCGTAGAGCGACTGCTTGTCCTGGAAATAATAGAAGATCATCCGCTTCGACGTCTTCGTGCCCGCCGCGATGTCCTCGATTCGGGTGCCCGAAAGCCCGTTCTTGGCGAATTCGGCCCGCGCGACGCGCAGGATATCCGCCTTGACCGCTTCCGGATTCTGTTTCCACTTCCGGGACTTCTCGCGACTTTCCATGGGCTTTCCCTGCTGCCTCACCGGGGACCATCCTACATTTTTAACCCGTGGGTTCAATTATCTTGACAATTTAACCCGTGAGTTCAATGTTGATGCCAATTAACCCGGGAGTTCAAAGCATCCGGGCCTGGTTGCCGCGAGGCCGCCAACACGACGCAAGGGGGAGAAGACCGCTTTGGACACCGCGCAAACACGGGAAGACTGCCTGCTGGCCGGGCTGATCGGTCAGGGTATCGCGCTGTCGCGCACGCCTCTCATGCAAATGCAGGAGGCACGCGCGCAGGGTCTCTTTGCCACCTACAAGAAGCTCGACATGGACGCGCCCGAGCGGCGCGACATGACGCTGGCGCAGATGGTGCAATCGGCCGAGGCCGCGGGCTTCGATGGCCTCAACATCACCTACCCCTACAAGATCGACGTGATCCCCCTGCTCGACGAGTTGAGCGAGAACGCGCGCGCCGTCGGCGCGGTGAATACCGTTGTCTTCCAGGATGGCAGGCGGATCGGTCACAACACCGACATGTGGGGCTTTGCCGAGAGCTTCCGCCGCGGTCTCGACGGCGCCGATACGGATCACGCGGTGTTGCTGGGGGCCGGTGGCGCAGGCGTCGCCGTCGCACACGCGCTGGCCGATTGCGGCGTGAAGAACCTGTCGATCTTCGACACCGATCCTGCCCGTGCCGAGGGGCTGGCAAGGCTCGTCGCCTCGAACCGTCCGGACACCAAAACGCAGGCAGTCAGCGATCTTGCCGCGCTCTTTGCGCAGGACAAGCCGAACGGTGTGGTCAACGCGACCCCTATGGGCATGGCCAAGCTGCCGGGCATGGCGATCGACGAAGACCTGATAGACGCCGACCTCTGGGTCGCCGACATCGTCTATTTCCCGCTGGAAACCCAGCTCATCGCCACCGCGCGCGCCAAGGGGTGCCGGGTGCTGCCGGGCTCGGGCATGGCGGTCTTCCAGGCGGTGCGCGCCTTTGAACTCTTCACCGGGCGGCCCGCCGATCCGGTTCGCATGAAGGCGACCTTCGACGCCTTCGATCAGCCTGCGCAGGACGCGGGCACACAGAAACGCTAAGGGAGGAACTCATGCGTTCGATCACCAAGACACTGCTCGCCGCCACCGCACTCTGCGGTGGCCTCGTCGCCACTGCCGCCGGGGCGCAGACCCTGCGGGTCGCCCACGTCGACCCCGACGACTGGACCGGCTCGAAGAAAGGCGCCGCGGCGCAGATCTTCAAGAACATCGTCGAGAGTGAATCCGACATGACTGTCGAGATCTTCCCGGCCGGCGCGCTTGGCAACGAGGACGAGCTGGTGGCGCAGGTGCAGGACAACCTGACCCAGGTCGCGCTGATCTCGGGCGCGATGTCCAAGGTCTGCCCGGCAGCCTCCGTGCTCGACATCCCCTACACCTTCTCGTCGGCGACCGTCGCCTGGGACGTGCTCGACGGACCCTTCGGCGACGAGCTGGCGCAGCACTGCCTCGAAGAGACCGGCCTGCGCACCCTCGCCTACGGCGAGACCGGCTTCCGCAACTTCACCAACAACACCCGCGAGATCAAATCGCCTGCGGACATGGAAGGCCTGAAGTTCCGCGTCCAGCCGATCCCGCTCTACGTGGAAATGGTCAAGGGCCTCGGCGGCGAGCCGACCCCCATCGCCTGGACCGAGCTGCCGAACGCGCTCTCTACCGGCGTGGTCGATGGCCAGGAGAACCCGGTCGGGGTGATCTACAACAACGGTCTGCACAAGCTGCAGAAGTACATGACGCTCGACGGCCACGTCTACGCGGCGGACTTCATCGTGATCTCGGACGAGTTTTATGACATGCTCGAGCCGGCGCAGCAGGAAGTTGTTCGCAAGGCAGCACGCGTTGCCGGCACCATGGGCCGCGCGATCCAGCAGTGGAACACCGCCGAAGGCGTCGGCAAGGCACAGGCCGAGGGCATGCAGGTCTATGCACCGACCTCGGACGAGATCGCAGCCTTCGCCGAAAAGGCACAGCCCGCGGTGATCGAATACCTGCGCGGCGAGCTTGGTGACGACGCCGAGTGGATCGATCGCCTGCAGTCGGCTGTCGCAGACGCGACCCAGTAACACCGCATGACATCCGGCCGGGCCCGCCCTGCGCGGCCCGGTCTTTCCCATGGAGGAGCCAAGATGGATCGTCTCATCCGCGGCGCGAGGTGGGTCTTCGCCTTCGGCGCAGGTCTCAGCATGGCGCTGGTCTTCATCATCATCTTCGTCAACTCGTTGCGGCGCTACGCCGTGGGGCGTTCCGTCCCCTGGGGCGAGGAGCTGCCGATCTACCTGACGATCTACGGGGTGATGTTCGGCCTGGCGCTGGCC
Source organism: Salipiger sp. PrR007 (assembly GCF_010499845.1). Classification (NCBI taxonomy): domain Bacteria; kingdom Pseudomonadati; phylum Pseudomonadota; class Alphaproteobacteria; order Rhodobacterales; family Roseobacteraceae; genus Salipiger; species Salipiger sp. PrR007. Next base: position 26,963 of record NZ_JAAGOZ010000083.1, read on the forward strand.
TATCTTGGCGACAACCACATCCGCTTCACCGTGGTCTCGGACATGCTGCCCAAACGCCTACGTCACTGGTTCTTCGTGGCCGCTGACGCCGTCGGCGTCGCCACCGGCATCGCGCTCGCCTACGCCGGGCACGTCTTTGCCCTGCGCCGCGGCGATGTCGCCTCCTCCGGTCTCAAGAGCACCGCCGACGCGCTGGCGCAGGGCACCGGCATCGAGGCGCTCACGTGGCTCGGCAAGGTGGGCCCCTATCAATACGCCATCGCCTTCGGCGGCGCGCTCCTCGCCATCGCGGCGGCACTGAAGCTCATGCAGCGGCTCTCCGGCCGCGACGCAGAGGTCTGATCCATGGTCTACGTCATCCTCATCGGCGGCCTGCTGGCCGGAGCCCCCATCGCGGTGGCCATCCTCGCGGCGCTGCTCTTCTTCATGGGCATGGGCGAAGCGCCTTACACGCTGCGCATCGTGCCGACCGAGATCTTCAAAGGTCTCAACTCCTTCCCGCTGCTGGCAATCCCGCTCTTCGTGCTGGCGGGCGAGCTGATGAACGAAAGCGGCATCACCGGCCGGATCATCGCCTTTGCCAACGTGCTGGTGGGCCGCATGCGCGCCGGCCTCGCGCTGGTCAATATCTGGGCCTCGGTGATCTTCGCGGGCCTGTCGGGTTCGGCCGTGGCCGACACTTCGGCGATCGGCCGCGTGTTCATCCCGGAGATGGAAAAGCACGGCTATGACCGCGCCTTCGCCGCGGCGCTGACTGCCGCCTCTTCGGTCATTGGCCCGATCATCCCGCCGTCGATCCCGGTCATCATCTACGCGCTGATCGTTTCGGGCGTATCGGTACCGGCGCTCTTCCTCGCAGGCGTGATCCCCGGCATCCTGCTGGCGGTGTTCCTCTCGGCCTACGTCATGATGACCGTCAAGGTCGACGCCGGCCACGAGGCCGGCGATCTCGGCGGCCCCTCGAACGCTCAGGCGCTGCTGCAGGGCATTCTGCCGCTGCTGATGCCGGTGCTGGTGGTGGGCTCGATCCTGCTGGGCATCGTCACCCCGACCGAGGCTGCGAGCTTCGCCGTCGGCTACGCGCTCATCCTCGGGCTCTTCGTCTACCGCAACATCCGTCTCTCGGCGCTACCGCGGATCTTCTCGGGTGCCATGCGCGACAGCGCGGTGATCCTGATCATCATCGCGGCGGTTTCGGCGGCGAACTGGCTGCTGACCTACAACCGCGTTCCAAACATGCTGACCGACTGGGTCCTGGGGAACGTCGACAGCAAGACCACCTTCCTGCTGGCGGTGATCGTGCTCTTCCTCTTCGTGGGCCTGTTCCTCGAGGGCATCGCGGCGATGCTGGTGCTGGTGCCGATCCTGCACCCGATCGCCGTGTCGATGGGCGTCGATCCCACACATTTCGGCATTCTGGTCATCTTCAACCTGATGATCGGCCTGATCACCCCGCCGCTGGGCCTGTGTCTCTTCGTCGCCGAAGGGGTGGCGAACGTCGGCATGGCCAAGCTCATCCGGGCGATCATGCCGTTCTTCCTTGTTGAAGTGCTCGTGCTCATCATCCTGACCTTCGTGCCCCAGACCGTGATATGGCTGCCGCGCGTGCTCGGCTACTGAGGAGGCCCCCGCCATGAAAACCGCGATCGCCACCGTCTCGATCTCGGGCACCCTGCCCGAGAAGCTCGAGGCCATCGCCGCCGCAGGCTTCGATGGTGTCGAGATATTCGAGCAGGATTTCATCGCCCATGATGGTGGCGCGCGGGACGTGGGGCGGATGATCCGCGACCACGGGCTCGAGATCCCGCTGTTCCAGCCCTTCCGAGATTTCGAATGCCTGCCCGAGCCGCTGCGCTCCAAGGCCTTTGACCGCGCCAAGCGCAAGTTCGACGTGATGCAGGAGCTTGGCACTGACCTGATCCTGATATGCTCGTCGGTGCACCCGCGCTCGCTGGGCGGCATCAAGCGGGCCGCGGGCGACCTCGCCGAACTGGGCGAGATCGCCCGCGAGCGCGGCATCCGTCTTGGCTACGAGGCGCTGGCCTGGGGCCGTCACATCAACGACCACCGCGACGCCTGGGAGATCGTGCGCCAGGCCGATCACCCCAATGTCGGGATCATCCTCGACAGCTTCCACACACTCGGCCGCAAGCTGGATCCGGAGTCGATCCGCGCGATCCCTGGCGAGAAGATCTTCTTCGTGCAGCTCGCCGACGCGCCCGCGATCGACATGGACCTGCTCTACTGGTCGCGCCACTTCCGCAATATGCCCGGCGAGGGTGATCTCGAGGTGCAGCGCTTCATGCAGGCTGTCATGGCGGCGGGCTACACCGGGCCGATCAGCCTCGAGATCTTCAACGACCAGTTCCGCGGCAGCAATGCCCGCGCCACGGCGCAGGACGGCTACCGCTCGCTGATCGCGCTGATGGACGACGTGCGCCGCGCCGAACCCGAGACGCGCATCGACCTGCCCGCCATCCCGCCGCGCGTCCGCGCAGAGGATGTCAGCTTTGTCGAATTCGCCGCCCGCGACGGCGAGGTCGAGACGCTGACCGCCATGCTGCGCACCCTCGGCTTCCGCAACGCCGCCAAGCACCGCAACAAGGCGATCACGCTCTGGCAGCAGGGCGACGTGCGCATCGTGGTGAACTCCGAGACCGAGGGGCACGCCGCGCACGTCTGGAATACCCGCGGCCTGTCGGTGTGCGACATCGGCCTGCAGGTCTCCTCTGCGCAAGACACCGTGACCCGCGCCAATGCGCTTGGCTCGCCGACCTTCTCGCAGCCCACCGGGCCGGGCGAACTGGCAATCCCGGCGATCCGCGGGCTCGGCGGCTCGGTTCTGCATTTCATCGACCGCACCAGCGGGCTCGACGAAGTCTGGGACGTAGAGTTCGACGCATTGCCGACCGAGCCGCACGCCGGTGCCGGGATCACCCATGTCGACCACCTCGCGCAGACCATGTCCTATGAGGACATGCTGAGCTGGACGCTGTTCTACAGCACGCTCTTTGACATGAAGAAATCGCCCATGGTCGACGTGATCGATCCCGACGGGCTGGTGCGCAGCCAGGTGGTTGAAAGCGCCGCGGGCCGCTTGAAGATCACCCTCAACGGCGCCGAGACGCATCGCACGCTGGCGGGCCGCTTTCTCGCCTCGACCTTCGGCGCCTCGGTCCAACACATCGCGCTGTCGACCGAGGATATCTTCGACACCGTGGCGCGGATGGGGGAGCTCGGCTTCGAGCCACTGCCGATCCCGGGCAACTACTACGATGACCTGGCCGCGCGTTTCGACATGCCCGAGGGGCTGCTCGAGAAGCTGCGGGCCGGAAACATCCTCTACGACCGCGAGGGCGAGGCGGAGTTCTTCCAGGTCTACAGCCGTGCCTTCGCCGGCGGCATGTTCTTCGAGATCATCCAGCGCGGCCCGGGCTACAAGGGCTTCGGAGGGCCGAACGCGCCCTTCCGCATTGCCGCGCAAAAGCGCCTCGGGCCGCCCAAGGGCATTCCCCAGTCCTGAGCCGGCCAGTGGCGCTCAAATGAAAACCGCCGGACCAGCGATGGTCCGGCGGTTCTGCTTTGCGGAAGGTTCAGCCCCCAAAACTCGCTATGAAGCGCCGCTTGATGTCGGCGCCGTCGCAATTCAGCGCAACGCCAATCTCGGGACGCCCGCTCGCACGGCGGGTGCGGCCAATCTCCGGCCCTTCCAGCACCACGTCCACCGCCGTGTGCTCCAATCCCACCAGCCCGGGCATGACGCAGGCCATCACGGCGAGCGGATCGTGTAGACCGCAGCCCTCTGCGCCGACAGTGCGGTAGAACTCGAGGTAGAAATGGCTCATTTCACGCAGGAAGGCGCCATGCTCGGGGTCGCGCCGCTCGAGTTCCTCGAAGTCCTCTGCGGTGAGCAGCACCTCCATCGTCACGTCGAGCCCGATCATGCGAATCTCTGCCCCGCTTTGTAGCACGATGTCGAGCGCATGCGGGTCATGGTAGGTGTTGGCCTCGGCGTAGGGCGTGATATTGCCGCGCGCGTCGAGCGCGCCGCCCATGAACACGATTTCGCGCAGGTTCCGAGCGAACTCGGGATCGAGCGCGATGGCGTCGGCGACATTGGTGATCGGGCCGATCGGACAGAGCACCAGCTCGCCCTTGTGCGCGCGCGCCATGCGCACGAGGAACTCGGCGGCGCTCTCGTCGATCTTGGTGCCCTTGGGGGCCATCTCGGGCAGGTGGCCGAACCCCTCGGGGCCGTGCACATGATGGCTTGGGGTGAAGGGCGGCAGCTGCATCGGCTTGGCCGCGCCCTCGGCCACGGGGATGTCGAGCCCTGCGCGCTCGACCAGGTAGAGCGCGTTGCGGGTCGCCTGTTGCACGGTGACATTGCCGAACACGGTGGTCAGCCCCAGCAGCTCGATCTGTGGGTGCGCGGCGGCGTAGAGGATGGCCAGCGCGTCGTCGACTCCGGGGTCGGTATCGATGATGAGTTTCATGTCTGCCTCGGTCTCGAACGGCCGAGACTGTGCCTCGGCGGGATATCGGAAAGGCTTACCCTTCCGCGCCGGACAAGGAAACCGCCGAGATGCGGAGAATCGCAGAGGTCCCAGTGCGCGGTGCCAAGAAGCGGATCAAAGCTTGGGGGAGCGGGAAGTGCGGCGATCCCAGGGAGGAGGAGGGGGATCGCCGCCAATTTCCGGAACTCAGGGAGGAGGAGAGAGTTCCAGGAAACCCGTTGACGCATCGCTGCGTCGTGAAATGAAACTAGCCATTCTCACGGCTGCGAACAATGTACAGGATTGCAGACCCGCTCTGAACTGAGCGCATGGCACGCATCTCGGGCGGATCGCGGAGGTGCGATCCCTGGCAAAGCGCTTGGTGGCCGCTGGCGCGCCGTGCCCCCGACTCTGCTCGCCGTGACGGTCTCCTCGCCGCTCCGGGACCGGGCGCAATTGCCCATGAAATGAGCAATTGTTCTCTCGGCCTTGCGAGCGGGGTGCCGGATCCGCGATTTTGCGAGGAAGCGGCTTGCGTCGCCTGGCTGCATATCCTGTAAGAAAAGTATCCGGCCGCCCCAACACCTCCCAAGGGGCGACCGGATCGCTGAAGATGGCCACTCCTCCCAAAGCGCCATCTTCCTGGTCGGCCTGCCGGACATCGTATCCGGTTGGCCGACCCAAATTCCGTTGCCCACAACACATGAAGATTCTGTAACTGTCCAGCGGATTTTTGCGCAGGCATCTTGAACCTTGCGTCCCGCTTTCCCATGCGCGCCTTCGGGGGACTGCCCACAGCTGGAAAAGCAAACGGTTCCGGGGGGTTTGAAAGCGCCGGGCCGAGGCCTATACCAAGGGCGACAGACGCCACTAGGAGTGCAGGACCATGGCCAATCCCACCGCCGCAATGCTGGTCATCGGAGACGAAATCCTCTCGGGCCGGACCCGCGATTCCAACATGCACTACCTTGCGCAGGCTCTCACCAAGCAGGGCATCAATCTTTGCGAGGCGCGCATGGTCTCGGACGACAAGCAGGCCATCGTCGGCGCGGTGCAGGCGCTCAGCGCCAGCTTCGACCACGTCTTCACCTCGGGTGGCATCGGCCCGACTCACGACGACATCACCGCCGATGCGGTCGCCGCGGCCTTTGGCGCCGCGATCGGAGTGCGGCAGGATGCCTACGAGCTGCTCGCGGCGCACTATCGGCGCCAGGGCTCCGAGTTCAACGAGGCCCGCCAACGCATGGCGCGTATTCCCGAAGGCGCGACGCTGATCGACAACCCGGTCTCCATCGCGCCCGGTTTCACGCTTGGCAATGTGCATGTGATGGCCGGGGTGCCCGCGGTCTTCGAGGCGATGGTGGCGAGCGTGCTGCCGACGCTGACCGGCGGCGCGCCGCTGCTGTCACAATCGCTGCGCATCCAGCGTGGCGAGGGCGAGATCGCCGGCCCGCTCTCGGCGCTGGCCGCCGAGTTCTCTGACCTCTCGATCGGCTCCTACCCGTTCCAGAAGGACGGCGTCTACGGTGCCAACATCGTCATCCGCGGCGCCGAGGGCGCCCGGGTTGATGCGGCAATGACACGTCTCGCCGCGCTCTTTCCCCAGAGCTGAGCCCCCGCCCCGCCGCGGCGATTGCCCTCGGGCACCGCTGCCGCCATAGATAGGGACAAAGACCGTAACCCGTTCCGGCCCGCGCGCGCCCTGCCCGCGCCGCGGCCCGGCAGAGTGCAAGAATGACGCCAGACCTTCCCCGCCTTTACGCCACGCTCGACACCACCTGGCCCGCCGCTTCGACGGTGGCCGCCGGCCCCTGGCTGCTGCGCGAGGGCGGCGGCGGCGGCAAGCGAGTCTCTTGCATCACCGCCGAGGACGGCTGGAGCCCGGACGACCTGCAGGCCGCCGAACAGGCGCAGCGGATGATGCGGCAGGAGCCTCTCTTCATGATCCGCGCCGGCGAGACGGCGCTCGACGTGGCGCTCGAGTCGCGCGGCTACGGTATCATCGACCCGGTCAACCTCTGGGTCTGCAAGATCGGCCTGCTGACCGAGAAACCGCCGCACCGGATGAGTGCCTTTGCGCTCTGGGAGCCGCTCGCGGTGATGCGCGAGATCTGGGCCGCGGGCGGTATCGGCCCGGCCCGCGTCGGCGTGATGGAGCGCGCCAGGGGCCCGAAGACCGCGCTCTTCGGTCGGGTCTCGGACAAGCCGGCGGGCGCGGGCTACTGCGCGATCCACGACGGCATCGCCATGGTCCACGCGCTCGAGGTGCTCGAGGCCCACCGCGGCAAGGGCGTCGGCACGGCCATGATGAGGCGCGCGGCGGTCTGGGCCGAGAGCAAGGGCGCACGCTACATGTCGCTGGCCTGCCTCACGGATAACGCCGCGGCCAACGGGCTCTATGCTTCCCTCGGGATGGAGCTTGTGGGACAGTACCACTACCGCATCAAGCCTGGAACCTGAACGCATGACCAAGGACCTGCCCACCGCCCTCGACCTGCCGATGGTTGACCCGCTCCCGGAGCGGACGCAGAAATACTTCGATGTCTGCGAGGAGAAGCTGGGCATGGTGCCGAACGTGCTCAGGGCGCATGCCTTCGACATCGCCAAGCTCGATGCCTTTACCGGGATCTACAACGAGCTGATGCTGGCGGATTCGGGGCTGAGCAAGCTCGAGCGCGAGATGATTGCCGTGGTGGTCTCCTCGATCAACCGCTGCTTCTACTGTTTGACCGCCCATGGCGCCGCGGTGCGCGCGCTCTCGGGCGATCCGAAGCTCGGCGAACTGCTGGTGATGAACTGGCGCGCGGCTGATCTGAACCACCGTCACCGGGCGATGCTGCACTTCGCCGAGAAGATGACCAAGAGCAGCGCCGAGATCGCCGAATACGACCGCGAAGCGCTGCGCGACGCGGGCTTTTCCGAGCGCGACATCTGGGACATCGTCAACGTGGCGGCGTTCTTCAACATGACCAACCGGGTGGCCAGCGCCACAGACATGCGGCCGAATGACGACTACCACGCGCAGGCGCGCTGAGCGCCTTCTTCCTGGGCTGGTGCTGGCCGTCCTTGCCGCCCTTCCGGCGCAAGCCTTCGAACTCTCCCTGCCCGGCTCGGCCAAGCTCGCCGAGGAACGGATCACCGATCCCGGCAGCTACGCCGTCCCCTTGGCCCCTTGGACCGAGATGGAGGGGCTGCTCACCGAAACCGTCGAGGGCCGCATCCAGCGGCAGGCCTGGCGGATCGAGACCACCGGGCTCACCGTGCTGCAGATCATGGCACCGCTCCGCGCGCAGCTCGAGGACGCCGGATGGGAGATCCTGCTCGATTGCGCCGCGCGCGCCTGCGGCGGCTTCGACTTCCGCTTCGCCACCGAGGTGATGCGCGGCCCGGCGATGTACGTCGATCTCAGCAGCTACCGCGCCCTCTCGGCACGCAGCCCCGAGGGCGAATTTCTGACCCTTCTGGTCAGCCGCAGCCCCGCCGTGGGCTTCGTGCAGGTGATCCGGGCCAGCGCCGCCGCGCCCGGGGCCGTTCCCGCGCCGGAGGAGACCGCAGAGGCAGAGCCGGTGATCGCCAGCAGCACGCCGGACCTCATCCAGACGCTCGAGGCGCGGGGCCATGCAGTGCTGGGGGATCTCACCTTTGCCAGCGGCGCAGACGAGCTGGAGCCGGGCGACATCGCCTCGCTCGACGCGCTGGCGGACTATCTTGCCGCCGATCCCGCGCGGCGGGTGCTCTTCGTGGGACACACCGATGCCACCGGCTCGGTCGCCGCCAATGTCGAGATCTCGCGTCGCCGCGCGCGGGCCGCGCGCAGCTACCTGCAGGCCAAGGGTGTGCCCGAGAGCCAGATGGAGGCGGATGGCGCGGGCTATCTCGCGCCGGTTGCGAGCAACCTCAGCGACGCGGGCCGCGAGCAGAACCGCCGCGTCGAGGTCGTGCTGCTGCCCGCCGTGGAGTGAGCGCCGCACGCGTTGCGGCGCAGCCCTCGATCAGGGGGCCAGATCGCCGGCGCGTCCGGCCAGCGGCGCGCCCTGCTCGCGCAGCGCGCTGTCGAGATAGGACTGGAATTGCATCGCCAGTTCGCGCGCCGGACCACCGCTCTCGGTGCGCGACAGGATCACCCGGCGCGCGGAATCGTAGTCGGGCAGAACCCGCGTCAGACGCCCGACGCTGAGGTCCCGCGCCACAACGAAATCGGGCAGGCAGGCGATCCCGAGTCCCGCAAGGCAGGCCTCGAGCACGGAGCGCGTGTCGGCCATCTCGATCCGCCGCTCGGCGGTGACCGGGGTGACCGCACCGCGGCGATCGGTCAGCGTCCAGATCACGCCCTCCTGCTCGGACGGCAGGTGCAGCAGCCGGTGGTTTGCCAGATCGCTGGCGCTCTCCGGGCGGCCATGGCTGGCAAGGTAGAGCGAGGAGGCGACGACCACATGGGTGCTGACCGCGAGCGGCCGGCCGTCCATCGCCTCGCCGGTCTCGGCGCTCAGCGTCAGATCGCAGCCCTCGGAGCCCCCCGTCTCGAAAACCACCGAGCTGTCGGGGTGCGACGAGAGGAACCGGCCAAGCCGCGGCAGGATCATGTGCTCGACCAGCTCGGCGGGCGCCGCGACGCGCAGCGCGGCGACCTGCGGTTCGGCCAGCGCGCGGGCACAGGTGTCAGCCCAGTCGGCCTCGGCAAGCAGTTGGCGGGTCCAGCGGTAGTAGTGGTTGCCCTCGGTAGTCGGACGCACCTGACGCGTGGTGCGTTCGAAGAGCTTGAGCCCAAGCCGACGCTCGAGCGCCGCGACGTTCTTGGAAACCGCCGCCTTGGACATGCCAAGCGCTTCCGCCGCTGCTGTGAAGCCGCCGTGGTCCATCACATGTGTGAAGGCGCGCAGCTCAGCAAACTTGTCCATTCAAGTCTCTCCAGATACCTAGGGTACTCGTCACCCGCCCGCGGCTTATGTCTCGCGGGCGACAGATTTTCAACATTGTTAGTAACAATGTCATAGACTTTCCTGTTTCGTGCCGTAATCTCAAGCAGATGGACAGCCCAGCGAGCCGCCGACGAAGCCGTGACGAGAAGAGCGCCGCAACCCGTGCGCGCCTGACCGCAGCTGCCCGCACTCTCTTCGATGAGCACGGCTACCACAACGTTTCGGTCACGCAAATCGCCCGGATGGCCGGCGTCACCCATGCGATGATCAACGTCTACTTCCATTCCAAGGCCGGCCTGCTCTACGCCCTCATCCGGGAAAACAATGCTTCCCAGATAGATAGGCTGTGCGGCTCGGTGCCCTTGCACGCCAGCTTCGAGGAAAAGCTGCGCCACATCGTGACCGTTTACGTGGAGGGAGACCTCGAGGATCCGCGGCTTCTCGCTGTGATGCAGGCCTACTTTTGGCAATGGCCTGCCGACACCGAGATCGAAAACCGCCTGCAATTGAGGCAGGCGCTCGCTCCGATCCTCCAGGCGCTGCGGGACTCGCCACAATTCACCCATAGAAGCGGGGAGGAACTCGAGGATGCGCTCGACTCCTTCTATGCGATCTACACCCATGGGCTGCGTGCGGCGATCTACGACGGTGCCAGCCCTGGCCAATGCGTCGAGACGATTCTGCGCCGCGGCAAAATCCTGTTTGACGGGCTCGCCCTGCCGGCGGGCGCGGGGAGCTGAGACCCCTGTCCCCGCGGACAAAAGAACGCCCCGGTGACGAACCGGGGCGCAGGTGGGCCGTGAACGATCGCAGCCCGAGGAAAACAAGGTCACCAGTCGTGCGGGCCCTTCTCTGCGAAGGCATGCACGAGGAAATCGATGAAGGCGCGAACCTTCGGCTGGGTAAAGCGGCCCGGCGGGTAGACGGCATAGATGCCCTGCGTCTCGACCGGAAGATCGGGGATCGCGTCCTCGACCAGCCCCTGCTTCATGGCATCCGCGTAGAGGTAGGACGGCAGGTAGGCGATGCCGAGCCCGGCGATGCAGGCATTGAGCAGCGATTGCCCGTCGTTCACAGACAGCCAGCCCGCGGTGCGCACCTGCCGCTTCTCGCCCGAAGGCGCGGTCACCTTCCAGACGTTGCCCGAGGACTGGTTGGAATAGTGCAGCAGCTTGTGTTCGTTCAGATCGTCGATCCGCTGCGGGCGTCCGAACCGCTGGAAGTAATTCGGCGAGGCGATCATCCGCTTGGTGGTGTCGGTCAGCTTGCGGGCGCGCAGCGTGCTGTCCTCCAGCTCGCCGATCCGCACCGCCATGTCGAAGCCTTCAGAGATCAGCTCGACGTAGCGATTGTTGAGCACCATGTTGACGGTGATGTCGGGAAACTCGGCAAGGAATTCTCCCAGCACCGGGCTCAGGTGGTTCACTCCGAAATCCGTGGCGACGGAGATGCGCAGCAGCCCCGAGGGTGCCGATTGCATCGAGGTGACCAGCGCGTCAGCCTCGCCGGCATCATTCAGCACGCGGCGGGCACGGTCGTAATACGCAAGGCCAATCTCGGTGGGGGAGACGCGCCGCGTGGTGCGGTTCAGCAACCGTGCGCCGAGCCGCGCTTCCAGCGAGGAGACATGTTTCGATACGGCCGATTTCGAGATTCCCATCTTCTTCGCCGCGTCGGTGAAACCACCCTGGTCCACCACCGTGGCGAAGGCTTCCATTTCGGTCAGCCGATCCATACCCGTCACCTCGTAAACGTTCTTCACAAACTGGTATTGCCCCGGATTGGGGCAGGACTTGGACAGAGCGGGGACAATATCGGGGTTTTACTGCGCACTGTACGTGCCCTCGAAACCGGGAGGTAAAATCTGCCGCAGGAGCGTTTCCGCTTGTTGAACGACCCTATCCAACGCCCCCACCCGTCTCTTGCGCCCGCGTTGATGCGCCACAAGCGCACTCTCGCGCGTGAGCCGCGAGCGAGGCGCCTCGGGTGTGGCATGGCTCGACCGCCAGGGGACGCCGACAGGGCTCTGCGTCTTCGAGGGCTCGGCTTGATACGTCAAAAAGCCGCGCCGGTTGCCCGGCGCGGCCAGTCTTCGCAAGGCCACCACGGAAGGTTATGCGGCCGTACGGTTGTGCTGACCTTCCTCGATTTCCTCGACGATCTTGGCCACGAAATCCTTGAGGTCGTCCGGCTTGCGGCTGGTGACGATGCCCTTGTCACAGGCCACGGGCTCGTCCACCCAGGTGCCGCCTGCGTTGATGACGTCGGTCTTGATCGAGTGGTACGAGGTCACCTCGCGGCCCTTGACGATACCCGCCTCGACCAGCACCCAGGGTCCGTGGCATACGGCGGCGATCACCTTGCCTTCATTGTGGAAATCCTTCACCAAGTTGATCACCGCGGGCTCGACCCGCAGCAGATCGGGGTTGATCTGTCCGCCCGGGATCACCAGCGCATCGTAGTCATGCGAGTTGATCTCCGAGACCTTGGCATCCGCCTCGGCCTCGCGGCCCCAATCAGAGCCCTCCCAGCCCTTGATCGCCTTGCCATCCAGCGTGGCGACATGGACCTCCGCGCCCTTCACGCGCAGCTGGTCGCGGGGAAACTCCAGTTCGGACTGTTCGAAACCGTTGGTGGCAATGATCAGGATCTTGGCTTTGTCGATGGCAGTCATGGCGTGCCTCCTTGCATCTGTCTTCATTCCGGCGCCGCAATCGGCGCGTCTGGATATGCAACGGCAAGGTCCCGACGCGTGTTCCATCGGATACAGACACAGCTTCTTGACTCGCAGGCGGGAACCCGCGCGCCCCTTTTTTGCCGCTTGCCGTCAGCGGCCGCTGCGGGTCCAGGGCTCCGCGCCCTTCACGTCGACGAAGACGCGGTACACCGAACTGGTCGCGGTGATATACATGCGCTGACCGTCCGGCCCTCCGAAGCAGAGGTTGGCCACCACCTCGGGCACGAGGATCTTGCCCAGCAGCGTGCCGTCCGAGGCAAAGCAATGCACCCCGTCCCCGGCGGACGACCAGAGGTTGCCGAGCGCATCGCAGCGCATCCCGTCCGGCAAGCCGCAATCGAGCGTGGCGAAATCTCCCAGCGGTGTAAGCGCGTCGCCGTCGACGGCGTACTTGCGGATGACCGGGGGCACGGTGTCGTCATGGCTCGATCCGCTCTCAGCGACGTAGAGGATCGACTCGTCCGGCGAGAAGCAGAGCCCGTTCGGCTGGGCAAAATCCGAGATCACCGGCACCGGCGCGCCACCCTCCGGCGGGATGCGGAAGACGTGGCGGGCGGGTTGCTCCGGCTCGGCGCGGTTGCCCTCGAAATTGGAGATGATGCCGTATGTGGGATCGGTGAACCACACGGCGCCGTCAGAGCTTGCCACCACGTCGTTGGGCGAGTTGAGCCGCTTTCCGTCGTGCTCGGCGGCCAGCACGGTCAGCGACCCATCGTATTCGGTCCGCACCACGTCCCGCGTGCCGTGCCGACATCCCACCAGCCGTCCCCAGGGATCTCGCGTATTGCCGTTGTTGAACTGGCTTTGCGCGCGGTAGACGCTGAGCCCCTGCCCTTCGGTCCACTGGTACAGCGTCTGCGAAGGGATTTCGGAGAAGATCAGCGCGTTCCGATCGCCGAACCAGACCGGCCCTTCGGTCCAGGTGAAGCCGGTGCAGAGCTGCTCGAGTTTGCCCATCGGGTGCACGAGGCTGCGGAACCTTTCGTCATGGATTTCCAGATGCTCGGGTGTGCGGATCATCTCTGGACCCTCCTCGTGCTGGCGGCAATGACGATGCCGATGATGATGAGACCGGTCAGCACCATGCGCACCCCGGCGCCCGCGCCATAGGAGTTGAGCATGGAGACGACGAGGAACATGAAAAGCGAGGCACCCCAGACGCCGGGCACGTTGGACATGCCCCCGGCGATCGAGGTGCCGCCGATGACCACCACGGCGATCGACATCAGAAGATACTCGGCCCCCATGTTGAGCGCCGCGCCGCCCGAGAAGCTCGCCAGCAGGTAGCCGGCGATGGCGGCAAAGACGGTGACCGCGACATAGGTGGCCGCCCGCACCGCCTCGACCGGCACGCCGGCGAGCCGCGCGGCGCGCAGGTTCTGCCCCGAGGCAAGCAGCCAGCGCCCCCAGACCGAGCGTTCGAGCAGCAGCCAGATCAGGATCGACAGGCCAAGCCCCACCAGCGCCACGTTGGGGATCCCGAAGCTGCGGCCCGTGGCGAAGTCGGCCAGCCCGGCGGGCGGCTTGATGCGCAGGCCCCGGTTCGACCAGATCGCCAGCGACTGGTAGACGAGCGAGGCGGCGAGCGTGGCGATGATGGGCGGCAGTCGCAGCAGGTAGATCAGCGCGAAATTGGCCAGCCCTGTGCCAAGGCCGACGAGGATCGCCACCCCCAGCCCCATCCACGCTGTGCCGGGATCAGACCCCATGGCCTTCAGCGCCAAGGTGCCTGAGAGCGTCATGGTGGCCGGGATCGACAGATCCACGTTGCCCGGACCGAGCGTGATCACCAGCATCTGGCCAAGCCCGACGATGGCCGCAAAGGCGCCAAAGCTGAGCGCGGCATAGGCGAGCTCTCCGGCGCCGCGCCCCTCGGTCAGTGCCACGGTGAGCGCGAAGGCAGCGGCGGCGGCGACCCAGGACCAGAGCCAGGGTTTCTGTATCAGTTTCATGCGCGCCTCCTCATGCCTGCGCGTCGCGGCGGGTGAAGAGCAGCCGCGCCGTCAGGACTAGGATCAGGATCGCCCCCTGCGCGCCGATCTGCCAATCGGGCGAGAGCCGCAGGAAGCTCAGGAAGGAGGCCGCGAGCGTCAGCGTCAGCGCACCGATCACCGCGCCCACCGGGCTCACCTTGCCTCCGGTGAACTCGCCGCCGCCGAGGATCACCCCCGCGATGCTGAGCAGCGTGTAGCGCAGCGCGATATTGGCATCCGCCGAGGTGGTGAGCCCCACCAGCGCCATGCCCGCAAAGACCCCGAAGAGCCCCGCAAGGCCATAGGCCAGCGCCTTGAGCCGCACCACCGGCCAGCCGGCGCGCTCGACCGAACGGGCATTGCCCCCGACGCCGCGCAGCACGGTGCCGATGCCGGAGCGGATCACCACGAGATGGGTCACCAGGGCGATGAGCACCGCGGCGCAGACGGCCATGGGAATGTAGGGCGGCTTGACGGTCATCAGGGTGCGCAGCCAGCCCGGGCTCTCGCCGCCGGGGCTGGGCAGGATGAAGAGAGCCAGCCCGCCCCAGACGAAGGACATCCCCAGCGTCACAACAATGGCCGGCAGATCGAGCGCATGGATCACCGCACCAAGAGCGGCGTAGCACAGCACCAGCGCCAGCAGGATCAGCACGCCGAGCATGGGACTGTCGTTGAGGAAGGTCGCCGTCACGCAGGCCACCAGCGAGACGAAGGCCCCGAGCGACAGGTCGATGTCGTTGACCATGATGATCATCATCTGCGCGATGGTCGCCAGCGCGATCGGCACCGCGAGGTTGAACAGCAGGTTGATGCCGAAGTAGCTCATCGCCCGCGGCTGCATGTAGAAGGTCGCCGCCAGCAGCACCGCCAGCGAGACCACGGGCAGCAGAATCCGGTATTTCGCGAAGAGCTTCACGTCACGCCCCTTCCATCTCGAAGGAGGCCTCGAGGATACGCTCCTCGGTGATCTGATCGCCGGTCAGCTCGGCAGAGATCTCGCCATCGCGGAACACGAAGACCCGGTCGCATTGGCAGACCTCTTCTGTCTCGGTGGAATACCACAGGAAGGTGCGGCCCCGGGCGGCCTCGGCGCGGATCATGGCATAGACGTCCT
This sequence comes from Salipiger sp. PrR007, assembly GCF_010499845.1. NCBI lineage: Bacteria > Pseudomonadati > Pseudomonadota > Alphaproteobacteria > Rhodobacterales > Roseobacteraceae > Salipiger > Salipiger sp. PrR007. The sequence goes on from NZ_JAAGOZ010000083.1 coordinate 42,205, forward strand.
GTTTGGTGCCCACGTCGACCCCGCGCATCGGATCGTCCATCACCACCACCGGGGCGGAGGAGGCGAGCGCGCGGGCGAAGAGCACCTTTTGCTGGTTGCCGCCCGAGAGCGACAGGATGGGGTTGGTCACGTCATCGGTGCGGATGCCGATGCGTTTCTTCCACTCGGCGACGATCTCGGCCTCACGGCTCCGGTCGACCATGCCCCGCCGCGCGATCTGCGGCAGGATCGAGATCGAGGCATTGCGCAGAATGGACCAGAGCGGCAGCACGCCGTCCCGGCCCCGGTCCCCGGCGACAAACACCATCCCCGCCGCGCGCGGGCTGCGCCACGACGAGGTGGCCCCGAGGTAGAGCCGGGCCAGCGCCTCGGCCTGCCCGTGGCCCGCGAGCCCAGAAAGGCCGACAATCTCGCCCTTGCGGGCGCGCAGGCCCTCGGGGGTATGCAGCACTTCCTCGCCCTGCACGCGCGTGGCCTGCGCCGCTGCGGCCTCGCTCGCCACATGGCCCATGGCGTCGACAAGCCCCTGCCGGGTGAAGTCCCTCGCCGGGCGTTCGGCCACCACCTTGCCGTCCTTCATCACGATGATGCGGGTGGCGACCTCGAAGATCTCGCCCAGCATGTGCGAGATGAAGATCACCGCGCCTCCGCCCGCGCAGAACCGCTTGATATGGCTCAGCAGCTGTTCGGCGATCCCAGCATCGAGCGACGAGGTCGGCTCATCTAGGATCACCAGCCGCGCCTCGGTCCCGCGCGGCGCAAATCCGATGGCGATCTCGACCATCTGCCGCTCGGCGATGCTGAGCGTGTCAACCGCGGCGTCGGCGTCGATGCCATGGCCCGGAAAGACCTCATCCAGCGCGGCGCGGATCTCGGCCCGCGCGGCGGCGCGCCAGTTCATGCCCTTGAGCGCGGAATGCGAGATGCGCAGGTTTTCGGCCACCGTCAGGTTTGGGCAGAGCGAGAGCTCCTGGAACACCGAGCGCACCCCCGCGGCAAGCGCGGTCGCCGCGCCGGAGGCCGGGAAGTCGACGGAACCGGCGGAGGGCGCGAGCCCGCCATTGACCACGTTCACAAGCGTGGATTTCCCGGCGCCGTTGTGGCCGACGAGGCCGAGGCAGTCGCCGGGAGAGATGGACAGGCTCACGCCGTCGAGCGCCCTGACCGGACCGAAATGCTTGGCGGCCTCTGTCAGGGCGACGATCGGCGCAGCCGCGTGGGCTGCGGTACTCATGCTGGATTACATCGCCTCGGAGATCACGCCCTTGGCGTCGTCGAGCGAATAGACGGTATTGGCGACAGACCCCTCGGGCGTGCTCTCCAGCGCCTCGTCCAGCGTGTCCTGCGTCACCTTCAGGAAGGGCACGGTCAGATCCTTGGGCACCTCGGCCCCGTCGAGGATCTGCTGCGCCACCCAGAAGGCCAGCGAGGCCACGCCCGGCGCGATCGACAGCGAGAGCGTCTCATAGCCGTTGGCGTCGCGCTGGTCGGCCCACCATTGCATCTCGTCCTGGCGGTTGCCGAGCACGATCAGCGGGGTGTCGCGGCCGGCGGCCTTGAAGGCCTGCGCCGCGCCGTAGCCGTCGCCGCCCTGGGTCACCACGCCAACCACGTCGGGCAGTGAAGGCAGCACGCCCGCCACGGCCTTTTGCGCCACGTCTTGCGCCCAGTCCCCGTGCACCGAGCCGACGATCTCGAACTGGTCGTTCTCGCTCACGCCTTCCTCGATGCCCGCGTGGATCTCGTCATCGACGAAGACGCCGGCAAGGCCCCGGATCTCCAGCAGGTTGCCGCCCTCGGGCAGACGGGAAGCAAGGTAGTCCACCTGTTCCTTGCCCATCGCCTTGAAGTCCACCGCGATGCGCCAGGCGCAAGGCGCGGTGACGATCCCGTCGAAGCTGACCACGGTGACGCCCGCGTTGCAGGCTTCCTCCACGGCGCCGTTCAGAGCCGTCGGCGAGGCCGCGTTCAGGATGATCGCGTCATAGCCCTGCAGGATCATGTTCTGGATCTGCGCGGCCTGCTCCGTGGCCTGGTTCTCGGAGGTCGTATAGGCATCCGCCGCAGCGACCACGCCCTCCTCGACCGCCTTGGCGCCGACCTCCTCGAAGGTCTGCAGCATGGCCTGCCGCCACGAGTTGCCCGCGTAGTTGTTGGACAGCGCGATGCGCTTGCCCGAGGTGTCGGCGAACGCGCCGCCTGCCGCCATGGCAAGCCCCGCCGCGCCGAGCAGCATCATTGTCTTGGTCATATTCCCTCCCACCGCCCTATTCCGGACGTTCACTGGACGCCCGTCCTCCACGGGCACTCGCATGCTGCCGTGACCGAGGCCGCACGTAAAGTGTGCCCCCCGCAGATCACTTGCGGGTTTCCGCACCTCAACTGCGGGAAAGGGTGTTTTCTTCTTCACCAAGACAAGCCATCTTGCGGAGACGCGCAAGAGGAGGCGCGTGGGGAGGGATCATGAGTTCACCGCAGACGGCCGCGGCCGTACCCGCGCGCCGCGCGCCTTCGGGCGTGCAGCCCGGCGCCGCCGGCGTCTTTGCCGAGGCCTTCAAGCGGATGTCCGCGCGGCTCTCGAGCGAGGTCGAGATCGGCTCGGCGCTCACCGCCGTCGCGCCCGAGATAGCGACCGTGTTGCCCTTCAGCCATGTCGACATCTGCCTGCACGACACGCCCGGCTGGGTGGTGAGCTTCGAGGCGGGGATCGAGACGCGCTGGTCGCAGCGCCGCACCCGCGTGCAATATTCGCCGGTGCGCGACGTGCTGCAGGGGCGCAGCGCCGCGATGCTCTCGGCCAATGCCATGGAGGATCCGCAGCAGACCTTCCCCGGCGCCTGCTGCGAGCCGATCCTGAACCACCGGCTGCGCGCGCGGATCAACGTGCCGCTGCGGGTCATGGGCCGGGTCACCGGCACGCTCAATTTCTCGCATGGCACAGAGGGGTTCTACGGCCCCGAGCAGGTGCCTGTGGCGCAGGCGCTGGCGGATCTGCTCGCGCCTTGGTTCCACGCGCTGCACGGTGCGGCCAAGGCCAGCCAGGCGGCGCAGATGCGCGCCCGCGCGCAGGAACAGGCCGAGGGGCTGCGGCAGGGCGCGCTGGAGCTAACCCAGACTCTGGAGCAGGAGCGCCAACGCATCGGCATGGACCTGCACGACCAGACGCTCGCCGACCTCACCCGCATCCTGCGCGAGCTGACCGGCGAGGCGCCGCTCGACCGCGACCTGTTGGCCGAACGCGTGACCGACACGATCGACGACCTGCGCGCGCTGATCGACACCGCCGTCCCCACCCTGCTCGATCTTTTCGGCTTCGCCCACGCGGTCCGGGTGCATCTTGAACGCGCCGTCGGCGCCGAGGCCGTCGAGGTGGATGTCGAGGACGAGACAGATGGCGCCCCCGACCGTCTCGGCCCCACCGAGCGCACGGCGCTCTTCCGTATCGCGCAGGAGGCGATCAACAACGCCGCCCGCCACGCCGGCGCGCGGCGCATTCTCGTCACCGTCAGCTCCGAGCCGCAGAACCGTCTGCGCATCTGCATCAGCGACGACGGCATCGGTATCGACCCAGAGATCGGCCGCCGCTCGGGCCTGTCGCACCTGCGCACCCGCGCCCACCTGATCGGCGCGGATCTCGAAATCGTGGCGGATGCGGGCACCCGCGTCACCGTCACCCTTCCCGAAACCTCCGCATGAAAGACCAGTCCGCATGAAAGTCCTGCCCCGATGAAAGTCCTGCTTGTCGAGGATGACCAGTTCCACGCCTCCTACCTCCAGGACGCCCTCGCCGAGGCCCTGCCCGAGGTGACCGAAATGCTGCACGCCACCGACGGGGCGGCGGGCGAGGCCGAGGCCCGCGCCGCCCGCATCGAGGCGGTGGTGATGGACCTGCAGATGGATGGCCGCAACGGCATCGAGGCGGCCCGCGCGATCTGGGCCGAGCGGCCGGGCACGCGCATCCTCTTCTGGTCGAATTACTCCGACGAGGCCTACCTGCGCGGCATCTCCCGCATCGTGCCCGAGGACAGCGCCTATGGCTACGTGCTCAAGACCGCCACCCGCGAGCGGCTGAAGCTTGCGCTGCGCGCGGTGCTGCTTGAGGGCCAGATCATGGTGGACCGCGAGATCCACCGTCTGCAGCGCCGCAGTGCCTCGCCGCGCAACGCGCTCGACGACAGCGAATACGCGGTGCTGCTGGATCTGGCACTGGGGCTGCAGGACAAGCTCATCGCCGAGCGACGCGGCATGTCCTTGCGCACCGTGCAGAACCGGCTGCTGTCGCTCTACGATAAGCTCGGTGTGGACGGCGAGGACATTGGCCCGGCGCTCAACAAGCGGGTGAAGGCGCTGTCGCGCGCCTTCACAACTCGCACGCTGAACGTCGAGACGCTGGAGAGCGCGCAGCGCGACTACGAGCGCTGGCTGGCGGGGCGGGCAAGGTCGGTGCACTAGACGCATCGCGTCACCCGCCCGGAATCAAGCCGGAGGCGCCGGGCAGGCGCCCGCCCCGCTCACGTTGCACCCGGCCCTTTCGCGCAAGGATCAGCCGCCCCCAACGCGGCCTCTTGGCGCAGCCGCGCGGCGGGGCTACACCGGCCTTCCCGAAGACCCAAAGGAGACCGCCCCCGTGGACACCCAGACCCGTATCGCCAGCACCATCGCCCGGGAAATCCAGGCCAGTCCAAAGCAGGTGACGGCGGCGGTGGAGCTGCTCGACGGCGGCGCCACGGTGCCTTTCGTGGCGCGTTACCGCAAGGAAGTCACCGGCGGGCTCGACGACACCCAGCTGCGCAATCTCGCCGAGCGCCTCACCTACCTGCGCGAGCTCGAAAGCCGCCGAAAAGCCATCCGCGAGTCGATCAAGGAGCAGGGCAAGCTCACCGACGCGCTCGAGAAATCCATCGCCGGGGCCGAGACCAAGGCCACGCTCGAGGACATTTACCTGCCCTACAAGCCCAAGCGCCGCACCCGGGCAATGATCGCCCGCGAGAACGGGCTCGAGCCGCTGCTCCGGGCCATCGAGAGCGACCGTACCGCCGATCCTGCCAAGCTGGCCGAGGCATATCTCGGGGAAAACGTCGCCGACGCGAAGGCCGCGCTGGAAGGCGCCCGGGACATCCTCGGCGAGGAGCTGACCGAGAACGCCGCTCTCCTCGGCAGCCTGCGCGAGTTCATGCGTGCCGAGGCCTTCATCTCGGCCAAGGTCGCGCCCGGCAAGGAGCAGGAGGGCGCCAAGTTCTCCGACTATTTCGACCACCGCGAGAAATGGGCCGATATCCCCTCGCACCGCGCGCTGGCGATCCTGCGCGCCTCGAAGGAAGAGGTGGTCACTGTCGACATCGCGCCCGACCCCGAGGTCTCGACCCGCCGCGGCGAGGACATCGTGGCAAGCGCCATCGGCATTCGCGGCAACACGCCGGGCGATCAATGGCTGCGCGGGGTTGCCGACTGGACATGGCGCGTGAAGCTGAGCCTTTCCATGTATGTCGACCTGATGACCGAGCTGCGCCGCCGCGCCCATGAAGAGGCGATCAACGTCTTTGCCCGCAACCTCAAGGACCTGCTGCTCGCCGCCCCCGCCGGGTCGAAGGCGACGCTGGGCCTCGATCCCGGCATCCGCACCGGGGTGAAATGCGCCGTGGTGGACGCCACCGGCAAGCTGCTCGACACCGCAACGATCTATCCCTTCCAGCCGAAGAACGACACGCGCGGTGCCACCGCCGCGCTCATGGAGCTGATCTCGCGTCACAAGATCGAGCTCATCGCCATCGGCAACGGCACCGCCAGCCGCGAGACCGAACGGCTGGTGGGCGACGTGCTGAAACTGCTGCCCGCGAGCGTGAAAAAGCCGACCAAGGTGGTGGTCTCCGAGGCCGGCGCCTCGGTCTATTCGGCCTCTGAGACCGCAGCGAAGGAGTTCCCCGACCTCGACGTCTCGCTGCGGGGTGCCGTGTCGATCGCCCGCCGCCTGCAGGACCCGCTGGCCGAACTGGTGAAGATCGAACCCCAAAGCATCGGCGTCGGCCAGTACCAGCACGACGTCGACCAGCGCAAACTGGCGCAGTCGCTCGAGGCAGTGGTCGAGGATGCGGTGAACGCCGTGGGGGTCGATCTCAATACGGCCTCGGCGCCGTTGCTCGCCCATGTGGCGGGCCTCGGCCCGTCGCTGGCGCAATCCATCGTCAGCCACCGCGACAGCACCGGCGCTTTCTCTTCGCGCAAGGCACTGCTGAAGGTGGCGGGGCTGGGGCCGAAGGCCTTCGAGCAATGCGCCGGATTCCTACGCATCCGCGACGGGGCCGAGCCGCTCGATGCCTCCTCTGTGCACCCCGAAGCCTACGGCGTGGCGCGCAAGATCGTCGCCGCCTGTGGCCGCGACATACGGCAGATCATGGGCCAGCCGCAGGCGCTCAAGGGCCTGCGCGCCGAGGAGTTCGTCGATGGTGCCTTCGGCCTGCCCACGGTGCGAGACATCCTGTCGGAACTGGAAAAGCCCGGCCGCGACCCGCGACCCGATTTCGTCACCGCCAGCTTCACCGATGGCGTGGAAGAGATCACCGACCTGCGCCCCGGCATGATACTCGAAGGCACGGTGACCAATGTTGCCGCCTTCGGTGCCTTTGTCGACATCGGGGTGCATCAGGACGGGCTGGTGCACGTCAGCCAGCTCGCCGACCGCTTCGTCAAGGACCCGCATGAGGTGGTGAAGGCCGGCGACGTGGTGAAGGTGCGGGTGACCGAGGTCGATGTGCCGCGCAAGCGCATCGGCCTTTCGATGCGCAAGGACGGCGCGGGCCGCGAGGCCGCGCAGGAGCGGCGCGGCGCCCCCGACAAGGGCCCGCGCGGCAAAAGCGGCGCAGGCGGAGGCCGCGGCGGCAACGCCCCGCGCGGGCCGATGAGCGCCGCGCCGAAAGGTGGCAAGGGCGGCGGTCAAGGCGCGCTCGGCGCGGCGCTGCTGGACGCGATGAAGAAAAAGCCCTGAGAAATAGCCCAGGGCCGCACCGGCGCGGAGCGGGGCCAGTCGCCCCCCTTTCTCCGCGCCGGTCGCCGCGCTATGCTTGCCTCCATTCCGCTCACCTCTCTTTGCGCACGCATATCCCCACCATGGATCACCCGCTCATCGACCTGATCAATGCCCGCATCGCCAAGGCCGAAGCCGAGGGCGCCTTTGAGAACCTGCCCGGGGCGGGAAAGCCGCTGCCCGAGTGCGACGATCCGGAAAACGCGGTGCTGACCCGCATTCTCAAGGACAATGGCGCCGTGCCGCAGGCGGTGGCGCTCACCCGCGAGCTCGCAACCCTGCGCGAGGCGCTGCGCGAAACCTCCGACCGGGACCAGCGCCGCCGTCTCATAAAGGACATGGCGCTGCTCGAAACAAAGCTCGAGATCGCCCGCAAGTCACGCTGAGGCTTGGCCTATCTGCCCTGCCGTGCCAGAACGTCCGCACGGAAAGGGAGAGCGCATGGTCACGGTCAAGGAACAGTACGAGAGCTACCCCTATCCCGAGCGTGACCCGAAGGACGAGACCACCCGGCTCATAACAGGCTCGCCCTCGCACCCGCTCGAGATGGACCACTGGCTGTGGCGCGGCAGCCGCGACTGGTCGCAACCGCTGCGGGTGCTGGTCGCGGGCGGCGGCACTGGCGACGGGCTGATCCAGCTCGCCACTCTGCTGACCGCGGCGAAGAAACCCTACAAGATCACCTACCTCGACCTCTCGACCGCCTCGCGCGGGGTGGCCGAGGCGCGGGCCAAGGTCCGCGGCCTCAGCGGTATCACCTTTCACACCGCCAGCCTGCTCGACGCCGCGGACTACGGCAGTTTCGACTACATCGACTGCTGCGGCGTGCTGCACCACCTGCCCGACCCCAAGGCGGGCTTTGCCGCCCTGCGCGCCGCCCTCGCCCCCGGGGGTGGTCTCGGCTTCATGGTCTACGCGCCCTATGGTCGCTCCGGCGTCTACCCGCTGCAGGAGGCATTCGGCGCGCTCTTCGAGGGGCTGGCGCCGCAAGAGCGCCTTGCCCGCGCGCAGCGGCTCGTGGCCGATCTGCCCGAGGGACATCCGTTTGCCGCCAACCGCAATCTCGGCGATCACCACGCCTCGGATGCCGGGTTCTACGATTTGCTGCTGCACGGGCAGGACCGCAGCTACGCCGTCCCCGAGCTTCTGCAGACACTCGCGCAGACCGGCTGGCGGCTGGCCGGCTTCACCACGCCCGCGCTCTACGATCTGGCTCAGATCACCGAGGTTCCCGAAGGGATGGACGCGGCAACCCAGATGGCCACCGCGGAAAAGCTGCGCGGCACCATCCGGATGCACACCGCCTATGCCGTGCCCGCGGCGGCAGAGGACACCAGGGCCGCCCCCTCTGACCGCAAGCTGGTGCCGCACCTGCGTGGCGTGCAGCGCGCGGCGCTTGCGAAGGCCGTGGCGCAGGGCCGTCCGCTGCCGGTGAAGATAGGTGGGGTCCAGGCCACGCTGACGCTGCCCAAGGGCACCGCGCCGCTGCTTGCTGGCGTCGACGGTCGCCGCAGCCTGAGCGATATCGCGCAAGCCGCAAGGTTCGACCCGATCACCTTCGGCACCGGCTGGGCGCAGGTCCACAAGGCGCTGGAGCCTTGGGGCCTGCTTCTCTACTCGTCGCTGCTGCGCTGAGCGGCCGACTGCCTCGAGGCGCGCGGCCCCGTCACTCGTAGCTACGCGCGTCCTCGATCACCACGCCGTCGCGAGGCAGCCCGCCGGGCGCCACCAGCTCGACCTTGCCCTTGAGTTTCAGCAGCTCCGTCACGCTGGCCTCGAAGGCTCCGGCATCGGGCGCGCCGCCCTGCCCCGAGGTCTCGATCCGCACGGTCATCACGTCCATTTCGCCCTCGCGGCTGGCGACGACCCGAGCCCGGCCAATCTCCGCATGGCGCGCGACCAGAGCCGCCACCTGCTCGGGGCGCACGAACATGCCCTTGATCTTCGTGGTCTGGTCGGCGCGTCCCATCCAGCCCTTAATGCGCATGTTGGAGCGTCCGCAGGGGCTCACCCCCGGCAGCACCGCCGACATGTCGCCGGTGGCGAAGCGGATCAGCGGGTAGTCGGGGTTGAGCGTGGTCACCACCACCTCGCCGACCTCGCCCTCGGCTACGGGATCGCCGGTGCCGGGGGTGACGATCTCGACGATCACCCGCTCGTCGACGATCATCCCCTCCATGCTCGGCGTCTCGTAGGCGATGAGGCCCAGATCGGCCGTGGCATAGCACTGCAGGCAGGCGATACCGCGCGCGGCGTAGAAGTCCCGCAGCGAGGGGAAGAGCGCCCCACCCGAGACCGCCGCCTTGGTGATCCCGAGCTCCACGCCCATGGCCTCAGCCTTGTCGAGGATGATCTTCAGATAGTCCGGCGTGCCCGCGTAGGCGGTGACCCCCACGTCCGCTGCCGCCTGCACCTGCAGCTCGGTCTGGCCGGTGCCGGCGGGCAGCACCGCCGCGCCGACCGCCCGAGCCCCGCTTTCAAAGATCATCCCGGCGGGGGTCAGGTGATAGCCGAAGCAGTTCTGCACGATGTCGCCCGTGCCGATGCCCGCCGCATGCAGGAAGCGCCCGAGCCGCCACCAGTCGTGCGCGATGCCACCCGGCTCGTAGATCGGCCCCGGCGACTGGAAGACATGCGCAAAGCCCGACACGGGCCGCGTGGTGAACCCGCCGAAGGGCGCAGCGCCCTTCTGCGCGCGGCCGAGGTCGGACTTGCGCAGCACCGGCAAGGCCGCGAGCGCCTCGCGGGTGGTGACGCTTGCCGCATCCACCCCCGCCAGCAGCTCCGCATAGCCCGGCAGCGCCTGCGCCCGGGCGATCTGCTCGGGCAGCGCCTCGGCCAGCGCCGCGGCGCGCTCCGCCGCGCTGCGCGTCTCCAGATCGTCGTAGTAACCGCTCATCCGAGCCTCCCTTCCAGCCCAGTCCTAACCTGCCCCGTCGCCGGCAGCACCGGGCGGGAGTGGCAGCGCATAGGCCGCCAATGTCTCGTAGATGGCCCCCTCGGGGGTCAGCGTCGAAGCGACGAGCCGCAGCTCCTCTGCCGCCTCTGCCCCGGTGGCGAGCGCAACCTGCCCCGCCACCGCCCGTTCAAACCGCGCCAGCGCCTCGCCGCGCAGCCCCGCACCGAAGCGCGTCAGTGTCACATGCGGCCGGAACCGCCGCCGCTCGAGTTCGATGCCCGCCGCCCGGCAGGCCCGCACGACGCGCCCTTGCAGGGCGACCAGCCCCGGCTCGCACGCGATCTCCGCTGCCAATAGCCGGGTCGCACGCCCGCCGAAACTCTCGAGCCCGGTCACCCGCAACCAGCACCCCGGCAGCGCCTGCCCCTCCAGCTCGAGGTGCAGCTCCCGCAGCTCCGCCTCCGCCACCTCGCCGAGGAAGGCCAGCGTCACATGCAGGTTCTCCTCGGGCACCGCGCGCCCCACCGGCAGAGCCTCCTGCACCGCCAGCAGCGGCGGGATCAGCGGCTCGGGCAAAGGCAGCGCGAGGAAGGCACGCATTCACGCCAGCCACCGTTTGCGGCGGCGGTAGGAGCGCACGTCGCGGAACGACTTGCGCCCCTCGTCAGACACGCCGAGGTAGAATTCCTTCACGTCCGGGTTCTCGCGCAGCGCCTGCGCCGGCCCGTCCATCACCACCCGGCCGTTCTCGAGGATGTAGCCGTAATGCGCGTAGCGCAGCGCCACGTTGGTGTTCTGCTCGGCCAGCAGGAAGGAGACGCCCTCGCCCTCGTTGACCGCTTTCACGATCTCGAAGATCTGCTCGACCAGCTGCGGCGCCAGCCCCATCGAGGGCTCGTCCAGCAGCACCATCTCTGGGCGCGACATCAGGGCACGGCCGATGGCGCACATCTGCTGCTCGCCTCCCGAGGTGTAGCCGGCCTGCGACTTCCGCCGCTCCTTGAGCCGCGGGAAATAGTCGTAGACCATCTCGAGATCGCGCAACACGGCGGCTTTCCCGTCGCGCCGTGTAAAGGCGCCGGTCATCAGGTTTTCCTCGACCGTCAGGTGCTCGAAGCAATGCCGCCCCTCCATCACCTGGATCACCCCGCGCTTGACCAGCGCCGCCGGGTCGAGGTCCTGCACCCGCTCGCCGCGATAGGAGATCGTGCCCTTGGTCACCTCGCCGCGTTCGGACTGCAGCAGGTTCGAGATCGCCTTCAGCGTGGTGGTCTTCCCCGCGCCGTTGCCGCCCAGAAGCGCGGTGATCCCGCCCTGCGGCACCGAGAGCGACACGCCCTTGAGAACGAGGATCACGTGGTTGTAGATCACCTCGATATTGTTGACCTCGAGCAGCCTGTCGCGCGCCGCGCCGTCGCGGGCCGAGGTCTGATCGCTTCGCACTCCGTCCAGCATCTTCTTCTCTTCCCAAATCCGCGAAATCCGGCGGCGACACCCGCGCCGCCGCCGGAGGTGTCAGCTCAGCCGCCGCACTCTTCGTTCACCGGCCAGGGCTGGTTGGCGTCGGCGTATTCCATTGCCGCCTTTTGCTCGAGCGGGGTGATCATGTCGCTGTCGGGCATGATCAGGTCAGACGCCTTGACGAATTTCTCGCCGTCCCATTCGAGAATCCAGCCACCCGAGTGGCCCGTGTGGTTGTCGCAGGAGGTGCTGAACGGCGGCACCATGCCGGCCATGCCCAGTTCCTCGAGCCGCTCCTCGGTGATGTCGAGGTTCTCGAGCCCCCAGCGCAGGTCCGCCGGCGTGATCTCGGGTTTGCCCGCGTGCTCCTGCGCCACCCGGATGCCCTCGCCGAGGATCATCGAGATGACCAGACCGCGCGAGTAGAAGACGCCCGACATCTCTTCGGCGTTGCTCTGGGTGTTGCCCGGCTCGACCACGTATTTCTGCAGGTCGGCCATGATCGGCGCCTCGGGATTGGGGAACGACCAGCTGACGGACTTGTAGCCCTTGCCGTCCTCGCCGACGATCTTGAGGTCGGCGTCATGCCCGGCCCACCAGACGCCCAGCATGTTCTCCATCGGGAACTTGGTCTTCACGGCCTCGGTGATTGCCCCGGCGTTCATCGCGCCCCAGCCCCACATGATCACGTAGTCCGGGCGCTCGCGGCGGATTTGCAGCCATTGCGCCGACTGGTTCTGCATTTCCTTGAGACCCACGGGGATCGGCACCAGCTCGAAGCCCTGCGCCTCTGCGGCCGCCTCGAGATAGGGCAGCGGCTCCTTGCCGAAGGGGTGATCGAGATGCAGGAAGGCGATCTTCTTGCCGCTGAGGTCGCCCTGCTCGCCCAGGTAGCGGATCAGGATCGAGGCGCCGTCCCAGTAGCTCAGCGGCGTGTTGAAGGCCCATTGGAACACCTTGCCGTCGGCCATCGGCGAGAAGCCGTAGCCCGGGGCGAGGATCGGGATCTCGTCCACGTTGGTCTTGGGCAGCACCTGCAGGGTGATGCCGGTGGACCAGGGCTGGGTCACGATCGCCTTGCCCTTGGTCTTCTCGTAGCACTCGACGCCCTTTTCGGTGGAATAACCGGTCTCGCATTCGTCGAAGTCGATGGCGATGCCGCCGATGCCGCCGTCGCGCGCGTTCATCAGCTCCATGTAGTCCTTCTGCCCGTTCATCAGCGGGATGCCGGTCGCCGCGAAAGGCCCGGTCCGATAGGCGAGGTTCGGCGCGTAAAGCCCCTCGGCCATGGCACTCCCGGCCATCAGGGCACCAAGCGCCGCGGCCCCCGCAAGTCTGGTCAACGTTTTCATCCTGTCTCCTCCCTGAGATCTTCGATGATATGGAAAGCCCGGCCCGCGTCTCCTCAGTGCGGGAAGGGCCAGATGATCAGCTTCTCCCGGATCAGCGCCCAGAGACGCGCGAGCCCGTGCGGCTCGATGATCAGGAAAAAGACGATGAGCGCGCCGACGATCATGATGTTGAGATGCTCGACCGTGGCCGAGCTGATCGGCAGCCCCAGCGCCTGCGGCACCGTGCCGAGCACGACCGGCAGGCCGACGATGAGGATCGCGCCCAGGTAGTTGCCGAGGATCGATCCCAGCCCGCCGATGATGGCGATGAAGAGGATACGGAAGCTCAGCGGAATGTCGAAGAGGTTGGGCTCGGCCGCGCCGCGCCACATGAAGACGAAGAGCGCGCCCGCCACGCCCACCACGTAGGACGAGACCGCAAAGGCTGTCAGCTTCGAACGCATCAGGTTGATGCCGATGAGCTCAGCGGCGATGTCCATGTCGCGCGTCGCCTTCCAGCTGCGCCCCAGCGTGCCGCGGGTGAGGTTGATGCAGAGCACGGTCATCAGCGTGACCACCGCCAGCACCACGTAGTACTGGGTGATCGAGCTGGCTTGCGGGCCGGCGACGTAAAGCCCGAACATGTCGAGGTTCGGCACCTGGATCGCACCCGAGGCGTTGTAGTTGTAGAGCCAGCCCCATTTCTCGAACAGCCAGACCAGGAAGAACTGCGCCGCCAGCGTGGCAATTGCGAGGTAAAACCCCTTGATCCGCAAAGAAGGAATGCCGAAGGCGACGCCCACGCCAGCGCTGAAGAAGCCCGACAGCAGGATGGCGATGATCGGGTTCATCCATGGAAATAGCGTCACCAGCTTGTAGCAGGCATAGGCGCCGACCCCCATGAAGGCCGCGGTGCCCAGCGACAGCTGCCCGGCGTAGCCGGTCAAAATGTTCAGCCCCTGCGCCGCCAGCGCGTAGATCAGGATAGGGATCAGCAATGTCTGGAAGGCGAACTCGCTGGCCGTGAGCGGAAAGACCACCCAGGCAAAGCCGAGGATCACCATCAGCAGCACCGCGTCCTGGCGGACCGGGAACAGCGCCATGTCCGACTTGTAGCTCGTCTTGAATTGCCCCGCCGTGCGATAGAGCATCGGTTTCTCCCTCTCCCGGCGCCGCTGCGCCGCTCCTTCAGGTCCGGCCGCGGGTCCGGGGCTCCTCTTCCCCGATCACGCGGTCCTCGTGTCTCTGCCGGGACGCCCTCAGGCGGGCCCGTGCGTCTCTTCCGGGTAGGCGCGCTTCGGCGGCACGGCGTAGCCGGTCGCCTCCGAGTGACGCACCAGCCAGAACCAGGCTTTGAGCCCCACCCCGGCGCCCGCCGCCGCCAGCAGCAACGCCGGCAGCACGTGCCCCTCGGTGCCGGACAGCGCGAGGTAGCCGAAGGCCCAGAAGCCCGCCCAGGCCACCACGTTCAGGATCGCCACGAGTTTTGCCATTGCGTTCTCCCCTTTGGTTTTGTCGACGCGCACCTGCATCCCACGGGAGCGCATCCGCTTTCAGCTTCTCCCGGCGCTGCGGAGCGCCGCCGGGAGACTGTCTAGACCCTTTCGATGATGCGCTCTCCGAACAGCCCCTGCGGGCGGAACAGCAGCACGATCAGCGCCAGCACAAAGGCGAACCAGGTCTCGGTATTGCCGCCCATCAGCGGCTGGCCCCAGTAGATCTCGAAGAGCTTTTCGAGCATCCCGATCATCAGCCCGCCGATGATTGCCCCGGTGATGCTCTCGAGACCACCCAGCATCAGCACCGGAAGCGCTTTGTAAGCAATGACTTCCAGCGCGAAGCTCACCCCGGCCCGGGCGCCCCAGGCGATGCCGGTGACCAGCGCGATGATGCCCGCGATGAACCAGACCAGCACCCAGATCGTCTGCAGCGAGATGCCCACCGAAAGCGCCGCCTGATGGTCGTCGCCAAGCGCGCGGATGGCGCGGCCCATGCGGGTCTTGCCGAGGAACAGCAGCAGCGCGACCACCAGAAGCCCCGCCACGACGACCGCCGTGATGTCTTTCTGTTCGAGGATCAGCAGCCCGCCCCAGGGTTCCAGCACCACCGAGTCGGTCGGGATGCCCAGCTCCTCGGTGATCATCACCTTGTTCTCTCCGCCGAAGATGATCTCGCCGAAGCCGATCAGAAAGAGCGTGATGCCGATGGTGGCCATGAAGAGGATGATGTCGGGCTGGCCGACCAGCGGCCGCAGCACGACCCGCTCGATGGTGACCGCGAGGACGAACATCACCGCCAGCGTCAGCCCCACGCTGATCCAGGCAGGCACCCCCATCGCGTGCAGCCCGACGAGCGTCAGCGCGGCAAAGACCACCATGATCCCCTGCGCGAAGTTGAAGATCCGGCTCGAGCGGAAGATCAGCACGAAACCAAGTGCGATCAGCGCGTAGAGGATGCCCGAGACGAGCCCCTCCCAGAGCACCTGCAGCAGGAAGTCCGGCGCGGAGAACATATCCACGAAGGGCTGGATGAAGATGTCGTTCAGCATGTCGCCTGCTCCTTCAATGCGCCACGCCGAGATAGGCGTCGATCACGTCCTGGTTTTGCCGCACCTCCTCGGGAGGCCCGTCACCGATCTTCTTGCCGTAGTCCATGACCACCACCCGGTCCGACAGATCCATGACCACGCCCATGTCGTGCTCGATCAGGCAGATGGTGGTGCCGAACTCGTCGTTCACGTCGAGGATGAAACGGCTCATGTCCTCCTTCTCCTCGACGTTCATCCCCGCCATCGGCTCGTCGAGCAGCAGCAGCGACGGCTCTGCGGCCAGCGCCCGCGCCAGTTCCACCCGCTTCTTCAGGCCGTAGGGCAGCCGCCCAACCGGCGTCTTGCGGATGTTCTGGATTTCAAGGAAATCAATGACCTTCTCGACGATCTCGCGGTTGGCGATTTCCTCGTCCCGCGCCTTGCCCCACCAGATCGCCTGACTGGCAATGCCCGCTTTCATGTGGGTCAGCCGTCCGGTCATGACGTTGTCGAGCACCGTCATCCCCTCGAAGAGCGCGATGTTCTGGAACGTCCGCGCCACGCCGAGCCGCGCCACCTCGTAGGGCTTCATCGGCGGGCGTTTCGAACCCTTGTACCACAGCTCGCCCTCCGACGGCGTGTAGAAGCCCGAGATGATGTTGAGCATCGAGGACTTGCCCGCCCCGTTCGGGCCGATGATCGCCCGGATCTCGCCCTCGCGGATGTCGAAGGAGATGTCCTTGATCGCGACGACCCCACCGAACTTGAGCGTGATATTCCGCAGCTCCATCAGCACGCCGCCGATCTGCCGCCCGTCCTCGGTGACATAGCCCCCGTCCTTGCTGGCATCCTTCACGGCATCCTGCCTTTCATTGTTCCCCCAAACACGCTGGTCCGACCCGTCCATCATTCCGCTGCCACCTTGATCGGTGCCACCGGCACCACCTGCGCATCGCGGATCGCCAGCGTCGCCTTGATCCGCCCCTTGCGCCCGTCCTCGTAGGTGACCTCGGTCTCGGTGTAGATGCTCTCCGAGCCGTCATAGAGGGCGGTCAGCAGATCGGCGAATTTCTCGGCGATGATATTGCGGCGCACCTTGCGGGTGCGTGTGAGCTCGCCGTCGTCAGCGTCCAGTTCCTTGTGCAGCACAAGGAAGCGGTGGATCTGGCAGCCCGAGAGCATCTCGTCCTGTGCAATCGAGGCGTTCACCTCCTCGACATGGCGCTGGATCGTGTCGAGCACCTGCGGATGCCCGGCCAGCTCCTGGTAGGAGGCATAGGCGATATTGTTGCGCTCGGCCCAGTTGCCCACCGCGGTGAGGTCGATGTTGATGAAGGCAGTGCAGCGATCGCGGCCATTGCCGAAGACCACAGCCTCGAGGATGTTGGGGTAGAACTTCAGCTTGTTCTCGACGTACTTGGGCGCGAAAAGCGCGCCACCCGCCATTTTGCCCACGTCCTTCGCCCGATCGATGATGCGCAGGTGGCCCGTCGCCTTCTCGATGAAGCCCGCGTCGCCGGTGGCGACCCAGCCCTCGGCGTCCTTGGTGCCCGCGGTACTGTCGGGATTCTGGTAGTATTCGACGAAGACACCGGGCGAGCGGTAGAAGACCTCGCCGCTCTCGGCGATGCGGATCTCGACGCCGGGCGATGGCACGCCGACGGTGTCGGGGCGCACCTCGTTGTCGGGCTGCTGGGTGATGAAGACCGAGGCCTCGGTCTGGCCGTAGAGCTGCTTGAGGTTGATCCCCAGCGCCCGGTAGAAATCGAAGATCTCGGGCCCGATCGCCTCGCCCGCGGTGTAGCCGACGCGGACCCGGCTGAAGCCAAGCGTGTTTTTCAGCGGCCCGTAGACCATGAACTCGCCAAGCGCATACTTCAGACGCTCCATCGGACCCACCGGCTTGCCGTCGAGGATCTTCGGCCCGACCACCTTGGCGTGGCTCAGGAAGTGGTGGAAGAGCTTGCGCTTGATCGAGCCCGCATCCTCCATCCGGATCATGATCTGCGTGAGCTGCGTTTCGAAAACCCTTGGCGGCGCAAAATAATAGCTTGGCGCGATCTCGCGCAGGTCGGTCATCATCGTTTCGGCGGACTCGGGGCAGTTCACGCAGAACCCGTTCCAATAGGCCTGCCCGATCGAGAAGATGAAATCGCCGACCCAGGCCATCGGCAGGTAGGCCAGAACCTCCTCGCCGGGGGTCAGGTGGTCGAATTCGGACGAAGACTTGGCGGTCTCGATGATATTGCGGTTCGACAGCACCACGCCCTTGGGCTTGCCGGTGGTGCCCGAGGTGTACAGCATCACGCAGGTGTCGTCGTAGCCCAAGCCATCGCGGCGGCGCTCGAGCTCGCCGATCAGCTCGTCCCGGGCGGCGCGGCCCTGCGCCTGCACGTGGGCGTAGTCGTGCAGGGCGCGGTGGTCGTATTTCCGCATGCCGCGCGGGTCGACGTAGATCATGTGCTCGAACTGCTTCAGGTCGTCTTGGATCTCGATGACCTTGTCGACCTGTTCCTGGTCGGCGGCGATGACGAACCGCGCGCCGCAGTGCTGCAGCACGTATTCCATCTCTTCGGCGACCGCGTCCTGGTAGAGCGGCACCGGCACGGCCCCGGCCATCTGCGCCGCGACCATCGACCAGTAGAGCGTCGGACGGTTGCGCCCGATGACCGCCACGTGGTCGCCCGGCGCCACGCCGAGGTTCAGCAGACCCAGCGCAAAGGCCTCGATCTCCTCCTGCGTCTCGGCCCAGCTCCAGCTCTGCCAGATACCGAATTCCTTCTCCCGATAGGCGGGCCTGCCTGCGAAGCGCGATGCATTGCGCTGCAACAAGGCCGGAACGGAGCGCAGACCAGCCGCGCCCTCGGACATGTAAGCCAAAGTGTCTCCTCCCTAGGCTCCCGGGATCTTGTCGTCTCCCGGACGTCACAGGCCACCTCCTCCGCGGCCTGTGACGCGCTGTTTCGCGAGTCAGCCCCATTAAGGGGTTCGGCCAGCCTGACGGTCAATGTTTTCGTGATCTTTGCCCGAATCTAACGAATTGTAACGCGCCACAGAGCGCGGAGCTGGACCGCTGCCTTTTGCCTTTCTCCGACGCCCATCGATATTTTCACCCGGAAGAAACGCCGGCGCAGCCTGCGACGTCGCGGCGCGCTTCTCTCGGCGGCGGCAGGGTGCTAGCCCTTGGGTTGGAGGAGATTTCATGGACAAGGACGCGCTCACACAGGCAGGGCTGAACCTGATCCAGCAGGCGCTCTCGATCTATGATCGCGAGCTGAAGCTGGCTGTCTGCAACCGCCCCTTCGCGCAGATGTTCGACCTGCCCGAGCGGCTCACACGGCCCGGCGCCTGCTTCGAGGACACCATCCGCCACCTCGTGAGCGCGGGCGAATATGGCACGGTGGACGATCCCGAGGATTTCATCCGGGCGCGGGTCGAGCAGGCCCGCGCCTTTGCCCCGCACTATATGGAGCGCACGCGCGCGAACGGCCGGACCATCTCGGTCGAAGGGGCACCGCTGCCGCAGGGCGGCTGGGTCACGGTTTATACCGACATCACCGCCGTGAAGGCGCAGGAGGCGCTGCTGCGCACCCGCTCCGAGCTGCTGTCCGAAGAGGTGATCCGCCGCTCCGAGGCGCTGGCGGCCAGCAACCGCCAGCTCGCGGCCACCAATGCGGCACTGGAAGAGGCGCGACGCGAGCTGACCGAGATGGAAGCGCGCACCCGCCTCACCACCGAGATGATGCCCGCCCATATCGCCCGGGTGGATGCCTCGGGGCGCTACACCTATTCCAACCGCCGCTTGTCGCAGGTGATGCCGGGGCGACCCTCGGAGATCACCGGGCTGCATATTTCCGAGGCCCTGGGGCCGGCCTACGCCAAGGTGCGCCCGCATCTCGAGCGCGCGCTCGAGGGTGCGCAGAGCATCTTCGAATTCACCGACGACGGCTCATCGCGACGCATACGCGCTGTCTTCACGCCCGATCCAGCGGAGCGCGGGGTCTATATTCTCTCGCTCGACGTGACCGAAGAGACGCAGGCCCGCGCCGCCCTGCAGCACGCCCGGCGGCGCGAGCTGGCGTCGCAGCTCACCTCGGGGCTGGCGCATGACTTTTCCAACCTTCTGACCATCATCCTCGGCATGCAATCGAAATTGGCGCGCATGGAGCTGCCGCCCGAGGCCGCGGACCTGGCGGCGGGCACGCTGCAGGCGGCGCGGCGCGGCGGCGATCTGCTGGACCGGATCGCCGGGATCACCTCGCACCGCGCCTGGACTCCCGAGCCCGTATCGCCCGCGGACTTCCTGCGCGACCTGCAGGTGCTGACGGGTCCGACCTTGCCAGAGAACGTCACGCTGGAGATCTCGCCCGCACCAGAGGGCGCCTTCCTGCTCGACCTCGGGCTGCTGCAGGATGCCGCGCTGAACCTCGTGCTCAACGCGCGGGACGCCTGCGGCGCGGCGGGCGGGCGGATCCGAATCGAGATGCGCACCGTCAAGGACACCTGGCTGGAACTGGCGGTGAGTGACAGTGGCCCGGGGTTCTCGCCCGAGGCGCTGAAACACGGGCTCGATCCCTTCTTCACCACCAAGGGCGGCTCCGGAACGGGGCTGGGGCTGGCGATGGTCTACGACATGGTCAAGCTGGCAGGCGGGACGATCAAGATCGGCAACACCGGACCAGGCGCCAGGGTCACCCTGCGCCTGCCGCTGCGCCGCGCGCCGCTTGCGCAGGACCGTCCGCGCGGGCTGGCACTGCTGGTCGAGGATGACACCGAGCTGCGCGCCCAGCTCCGCGACATGCTCACCGGCCTCGGTCACGCGGTGGTCGAGGCGAGCTCGGTCGCCGAGGCCTGCGCGCTGGCCGAGGGACTGCCGCTCGAGCTGGTGCTGTCGGACCTGATGCTCGAGGGCGACGCGCCCGGCTCGGCCCTGCCCACCGCCCTCCCCGGGCTCGACGTGCGGTTGATGACCTCGCTGCCGCCAGGCGATCCGCGCCGCGCCGCCGCCGAGGCCGCGGCCCCGGTGATCGCCAAGCCCTTCACCCAAGGCCAGCTCGCCACCTTCCTGAGCGGGGCGGAGACATGAGCGCGCCGCTGATCTCAATCCTCGACGACGAGCCTGCAATCCGCGCGATCCTGTCGGAGGCGCTGACCGAGGCCGGTTTCCGCACCATGGCCTTTGCGCGCGCTACCGAGTTCGAGGCGGCGCTGAAGCGCGCCACGCCCGACGTCTGCCTGGTCGATCTGAGCCTGCCGGATCGCGACGGCCTGAGTCTTGTGCACCGGCTGGCGCTGGAACAGGGGGCGGTGGTGATCATCGTCTCGGGGCGCGCCCAGGTGCAGGATCGGGTGACCGGGCTGGAGCTGGGCGCGGATGACTACATCATCAAACCTTTCGATCCGGCCGAGGTGGTGGCGCGGGTCCGCGCCCGGCTGCGCGGCCCACGCGCCGCGCCCTCGCGCGGCGAGACCGCCCGTTTCGCCGGATGGACCGCGCATTTCGACCGCTACGCGCTGGAAGATGCCGAGGCGCAGGAAACCCCTTTCTCCCATGCAGAGGGAGAAGTGCTCCGGCTATTTCTGGAAAGCCCGAAACGGCTGATCACCCGCGCGCACATGCAAGAGAGCCTCGGCGGCGCGGCGGGCGAGAGTTTCGACCGGGCCATGGATGTGCGCATCTCGCGGCTGCGCACGAAGCTTCGCGAAGATCCGAAGAACCCGCGCCTGATCAAAACTATCTATGGCGCGGGCTATATCTTCCTCGGAGATGTGGAGTGGGTTTGAGCGCGAGCCGAAGCCAGAGTCATTCCTCCTTCGGAGTTTCCGGAAGCGAGCGCTCTTCACCTTGGACCGCCTGCAGCAAATCCTGCAGCTCGGCCTGCATCTGAACCAGCTCGTCGCGGTAGCGCGAAGGCTCCATGGCCTTGATCACCTCTGTAAAGCCGGCGAGCACCTTTGCCTCGGACGCGCGGATCCGGTCCATCATGTCGCCATCGATGTCGCCGAAGACTGCGCGCATCGAAAGGCCTGCACGCTTCAGCGCGGCGCTCATGTTGTCAGAGGGGTCGGCATCGCCGCCGACAGCGGTGATCAGCGAGGTCAGGCGCTGGACCTGCTCGACGTGCAGACCGTGGAAGCGGACGGCAACGAAACGAAACGCGGGGTCGGACTTCTCGACCATTTCCTCGAACCATCCGCGAGCGCCGATGCTGCGGGCCTGCAGGTGGTTCAGCAAATCGAGTTGCTGCGGGCTGGCGGTGATGGCCTTGGGCTCGATAGGGGCATCCTTCATGGCGGGGTCCTCCGGTGTCTGTCACCGAACAAACGCCGCCGCCCCGCCCCGGTTCCCGCCTTCAGCCGAGCGTGCTTGCCGCGCCTGCCAATGCGCGCAGCCCGGTGACGAGGTCGGCCTCCGCCGTGTCCTCGGCGAAATCATGGCTGATCCCGCCGATCGAGGGCACGAAAAGCATCGCCACGGGCATCAGGTTCGACAGGTTCGTGGCATCGTGCAGCGCGCCCGAGGGCATCCTCTGCCAGCCACCCGGCGCCGCCGCTTCGGCACCCTGTTCCAGAGCCTTGCGCAGGCGGGCGTCCATGGTGACCGGCGCGAGCTTCAGCATCGGCGCCACCTCCAGCCCGAGGCCACGCTCGGCGCAGATCTCCTCTACCGTCTCGCGGGCAATGGCCTCCATCCGGTCGAGCCGCTCCGCCGAGCCATCACGCCATTGCAGGGTGAAGCGCACTTCTCCGGGCACGATGGCGTGAGCATTCGGGCGCAGCTCGACATGTCCGATCGTCCAGACCGTCGCCGGGGTCACAACGTTGCGAAAACGCTCGTTGAGCGCGGTGGTAAAGGCTGCGAGCCCTTGGAAGGCATCCTTGCGCAGCCGCATCGGCGTGGTGCCCGCGTGGTTTTGTGCACCCTTCAGAGTCATCGTCAGGTTGCGCAGTCCAACGATCGCCTCGACCACGCCAAGGCGGGCGCCCTCGGTGTCGAGCACCGGTCCCTGCTCGATGTGCATTTCGAGAAAGCCCGTAAAACGGTCGGGATCGAGGAAGGCCCCGGCGCGCGCGCCCAGCCTCTTGCGCGCCTCGGCAAGGGTCGTCCCGTCCGGAGCCTTCAGCGCATCCGCCTCGGCCAGAGAGATGTTGCCGCCCCAGATCGCGCTGCCGGTGGTGACGCCAAAGCGCCCCTCCTCGTCCTGGAACGACACGCAGGACACCGGCGGGCCGCCCGCCTCCTGTGCGGCGCGGGCCACCTCGAGCCCCGCGATCACCCCCAGCGCACCGTCGAGCCATCCACCCTCGACCTGGCTGTCCGAATGCGAGCCGATCAGCAGCGAGGGCCCGTCGACCAGCCCGAAGAGCGAGCCGACCGGGTCGAAATGCGCGCGCAGGCCGGCCTCTTCCATGCGCCCGGCCAGCCAATCGCGCGCCGCAAGATCGGCCTCGGAAAAGGCCGGACGGCAGACGCCCTTGCCGGTGCCGCTGGCGCCGAAGGAGCGCAGCATGTGCAGATCCGCGAGGAAGCGTTCAGGATCGACGGGAAGCGTCGTCATCGGTGTCTCCTTCTTTGTGCCGGGATTGACGCCGGCGCCATTCCGGCCCGAGACCCCGGTTCAGTCGCCGCGCATGATCGCCTCGATCACCGGACGGAAGCGGTCGGGGATCGGTTCGGGTCGGGTGTTTCCGTCCACCGACACATGCACGATGAACCCCTCTGCGCAGGCCAGGTCGTCGTCGTTGCGAAAGAACCCCACCTCGAACCGCGCCGAGCTGCGCCCCAGATGCCCGCAGCGCACCCCGGCGTGGAGCACGTCGGGGAAGCGCGCCTCGGCATGGTAAGTGCAGCCGTTCTGTGCCGCAAGAAAGCGGAGCCCGCCGGGCCGGTAGATCTCCATGCCTGCCCCGAGCTGCCAGAGCGTCACCGCCGTGTCCAGATACGACAGGTAAGCCGCGTTGTTGAGATGCCCGTAGCCGTCCATGTCCTTCCACCGCGTGGCGATGGGAAAGAAGGCACAATAGGCGGCGCGGGTTCCGGGCGGCTGGCGGCTCATCCGGACCGGATCGCCCGGAACAGCGCCGAGGCGCCCCAGCCCGCGAGCGCCGCGATGGCCAGCGACAACAGACCGTAGACCAGCGGCATCTGCCGCGACAGGGTGAAGAGCCAGCGCTCGAGACCCACCTTGCCGACCTGGATCTCGCTCTCGTGCACCGAGACGACCTTGCCCGCGCGGGTCAGGAAGACCCGGGTCAGGTAGCGCCCCTCGGAGATGTTCGCCGGCATCGAGATCGAGGTGTCGAAAAGCGTCGACTCGCGCAGCTCGACGCTCTCCTCCTCGACCCTGTAGAGCCCCTGCCTTTCGCGCACGCGGATCAGCGCCTCGGTGAACGCCTCGCTGTCCATGATGTCCATCGGCGCACCGACCGAGCGGATGGCGCGCGGGATCGAGACCTTGTGGCGCAAATCCTCCACCGCCGAGATGCTCTCGGCCCAGGGTGCCGAGGTGGCGACCGCGTAAAAGCCCGGCGCACTGTCGACGTCGACCGCCTCGGCGTTGACCCAGATGCCGAGCTTGCGCGCCTTGCGCCAGACGGTGACCGGCTCGAGCGGGCCTTCGACGGTGACGATCACCTGCAGCGGAGGGTCGGCCTGGATCGCCACCTCGCGCTTCACCGCGCCGAAAATGAGGATGTCGGAGCCGTCGAAGTCGGTTGTGATCGACACGTTCGACTGGCTCAGCCCCATCACAACCTCCTCGGCACGTGCGGGCAGCGCGGCGAGCAGCAGCAGGAGGGCCACGAGCGCCCTCATCGCGACACCAGCTCGTAGAGCTCGGAGGGGGTGATGAACAGATCGAGCGCCAGCTTGCCGCAGACCAGCAGCACCAGCGAGGCCAGCGCGATGCGCAGCTGCTCGGCCTTCAGCCGGGTGCCGAAGGCGGTGCCGATCTGTGCGCCGATGACCCCGCCGAGGATCAGCACCAGTGCGAGCATGATGTCGACCGTGTAATTGGTGGTGGCATGCAACAGGGTGGTAAAGGCGCTGACGAAGATGATCTGGAACAGCGAGGTGCCCACAACGACCTTAGTCGGCATGCCAAGCAGGTAGATCATCGCCGGCACCATGATGAAGCCGCCGCCCACGCCCATGATCGCCGCGAGCACACCCACCGAGAGCCCCACAAGCACAGGCGGGATCGCCGAAATATAGAGCCCCGAAGTGCGAAAGCGCATCTTGAAGGGCAGCCCGTGCACCCAGCCGTGGTGACGGCGCTTCGGGGCCGCGCCCTTGCGTGACTTGAAGATGGCATTGACGCTCTCGATGAACATCAGCCCGCCGATGATGCCGAGGAAGACCACGTAGCAAAGCCGGACCAGAAGATCGACCTGCCCCAGTTCCTTGAGCAGGTTGAAGATCCAAACCCCCAGCGCCGCACCGACGAGGCCGCCCGCAAGCAGCACCAGCCCCATCCGGAGATCCACCGACTTGCGCTTGAAATGCGCCAGAACGCCCGAGATCGAACTCGCCACGATCTGGTTCGCACCGGTGGCCACGGCGACCGCTGGCGGAATGCCCATGAAGAACAGCAGCGGGGTGATCAGGAAGCCTCCGCCGACCCCGAACATGCCCGACAGGATGCCAACGATCCCGCCCAGACCGAAGAGCAGGAAGACATTGACCGAAACCTCGGCGATGGGGAGGTAGATCTGCATGGCCCGACCTTGCTTGCGCGGGGGTGATTTGGCAACGGGCAGCGATGTGACACCCGCCGCATTATGCCGCGTCGCGGCGGTTTTCCCACAACCCCGGCGCCGCGACGCCGTCTCGGGCAGGGTCTGCATAGGTGTCAACGACAAGAGAGGCACCGGAACGGTGATCCGGACCGGCGGCGTTCCGGCCTTCCAGCTTCATCGCTTGCAGAAACCGCATGGCCGGGCGCCGCCGCATCGCGCGGCGCCCAGCCTGAGCGCCTCAGCGCTCCTTGACGTAGGGCTCGCCACCGGCGCGCGGCGGGATCGCCTTGCCGACGAAACCGGCCAGGATCACCACGGTCAGGATATAGGGCAGCGCGTCCATGACCTGCACCGGGATGATGAAGCCGCCGAGGTCGATGTTCTGGTAACGCAGCGCCACCGCCTGCAGCAGGCCGAAGAGCAGGCAGGCGTAAAGCGCGTACCACGGCCGCCACTTGGCGAAGATCAGCGCGGCCAGCGCGATGTACCCGCGGCCCGCGGTCATCTCGCGCACGAAGCCCGCCTGCAGGCCAGTGGCGAGATAGGCGCCCGCAAGGCCGGTCAGCAGCCCGCAGATGGCGATCGCGGTAAAGCGCAGCCCGACCACCGAGACGCCCGCGGTATCCACCGCCTCGGGGGCCTCCCCGACCGCGCGCAGGCGCAGACCGAACCGGGTGCGGAAGAGGATCCACCAGGTCAGCGGCACCATCAGGAAGGCGACGTAGACGAGGATCGAATGGCCCGAGATCAGCTCGTAGTAGAGCGGACCGATGACCGGCACGCCGCGCAGCGCCTCGGCGAAGGGCAACGTGATGCTCTCGAAGCGCCCGCCGCCCATCAAAGACGGCGTGCGGCCCCCCTGGCTGAACCAGTCCTGCGCGATCAGCACGGTGATGCCGGAGGCGAGGAAGTTGATCGCCACCCCCGAGATCAGCTGGTTGCCACGGAAGGTGATCGAGGCCAGCCCGTGGATGCCCGACATGACCATCGAGGCGGCGATGCCGGCCAGCAGGCCAAGCCAGACCGAGCCGGTGACCGCGGCGATGGCCGCCGAGAAGAAGGCGGCGGCGAGCATCTTGCCCTCGAGCCCGATGTCGACGATGCCCGCGCGTTCCGAGAAAAGACCCGCGAGGCAGGCCAGCAGCAGCGGCGTGGCAAGGCGCACGGTCGAGTCGAGCACCTGCAGAAGCGTCGCGTAATCCATCACGAGGACCTCCGGCGCGTGGCGAGGAAGAGTTTTTCGAGCGGCAGGCGCACCATGTTGTCGAGCGCCCCGGTGAAGAGGATCACCAGCGCCTGGATCACGGTGATCAGCTCGCGCGGGATATTGGTCCAGAGCGCCAGCTCCGCGCCGCCCTGATAGAGGAAGCCGAAGAGCAGCGCCGCGAGGAAGACCCCGACCGGGTGCGAGCGGCCCATCAGCGCCACGGCGATGCCGATGAAGCCCGCGCCCTCGGTGGCGTTGAGCACCAGCCGTTCGGCCTCGCCCATGGTGGTGTTGAGCGCCATCATCCCCGCGAGCCCGCCGGAGATCAGCATGGCGATGACGGTGATGCGGACCGGGGAAATACCGGCATAGCGCGCAGCGCTCTCGGAATGACCAAAGGCGCGAATTTCATAACCCAGCTTGGTACGCCAGATCAGGTACCAGAAGGCGACGCAGGCGAGAACGGCGAGGAAGAAGGTCACGTTGGCCGGCGAGCCCCGGAACAGCGGGTTGCCCTCGGAGGCGAACATGTCCTGGAAGGTTGGCAGGTGGGTCGCGGCGGGGAAGTTGGCCGTCGCAGGCTCCATCGCGCCGACGGGGCGCAGCAGGTTGACCAGCACATAGTTCAGCAGTGCCGCGGCGATGAAGTTGAACATGATCGTGGTGATCACGATGTGGCTGCCGCGCTTGGCCTGCAGCCAGGCCGGGATGAAGGCCCAGGCCGTGCCGAAGGCGGCCGCCGCCAGCGTTGCCACGATCAGCGCTACCGACCAGTGCGGGAACGGGATGAAGAGGCAAGCCAGCGCCACGCCAAGACCGCCGACCATCGCCTGCCCCTCGCCGCCGATGTTGAACATCTTGGCGTGGAAGGCAACGGCGACGCAGAGGCCGGTGAAGATGAAATTGGTGGTGTAATAAAGCGTGTAGCCCCAGCCGGTGCTGCGCATCAGCGCGCCGTCGACCATAAGCTTGAAGGCCTCGATCGGGTTCTCGCCGATGGCGAGGATCACCAGCGCCGACAGGATCGCCGCCAGCAGGATCGAGATCAGGGGCACGAGCACCGCGTCGGCCCAGGCGGGCATCTTATCCATTCGGAACCTCGTTCATGCTCGCCAGAGGCGCGCCCTTCGGGTGCGTCTGTCTCTGGCGATAGTATTTTCGGAAAGATGTAAGGGGGCGGTCAGTCATGCTGCTGGGCCTCGCGGGCTTCCTTTTCGTGCAGCGAGGCGTCGACCGCGTCGATCACCCGGCCCTCGGGCTTTTCGGTGACACCGGCCATCAGCAGGCCAAGCTCGGTCTGATCGGTCTGGTCCGGCAGGCGCTCGCCCATGATCTGCCCGTCGAACATCACCGCGATGCGATCCGAGAGCGAGAAGATCTCGTCAAGCTCCACCGAGACCAGCAGGATCGCCTTGCCCTTGTCGCGCAGGCGGATGATTTCCTGGTGAATGAACTCGATGGCGCCGATGTCGACGCCGCGCGTGGGCTGGCCGATCAGCAGCACGTCGGGATCGCGCTCGATCTCGCGCGCCAGCACGATCTTCTGCTGGTTGCCGCCCGAGAAGTTGCGCGCCGCGAGGTTGGGATTGGGCGGACGGACGTCGTAGCGCTGCATCTTGTCCGCCGCCTCTTCCTTGATGCGCGCGTTGTTCATCAGCATTCCCGCCTGGTAGTGCGGGTCGCGATGGTAGCCGAAGACGGTGTTCTCCCACGCGGTGTAGGGCATGATCAGCCCCTCTTCCTGGCGGTCCTCCGGCACGTGGCCGATGCCAGCCTTGCGGCGGGCACTGCCATCGGCGCCAGTCCCCGAGAGCGGCAGCGAGACGCCCTTCATGGTGACCGTACCGGTGGCATCGGCGTAGCCACCCAGCACCTCGAGCAGCTCCGACTGGCCGTTGCCGGCAACCCCGGCGATGCCCAGGACTTCGCCGGCGCGCAGCTGCAGCGACACGCCCTTGAGCCGCTCCACTCCGGCGTCGTCCACATGGCGCAGGTTCTGCACGTCAAGCAGCACCTCGCCCGGCTGCGCCGCGGTCTTGTCGACACGCAGCAGCACCTTGCGCCCGACCATCAACTCGGCGAGCTGCTCGGGCGAGGTCTCGGCGGTCTTCACCGTCGCGGTCATCTCGCCGCGCCGCATCACCGAAACCGTGTCGGTGATCTCCATGATCTCGCGCAGCTTGTGGGTGATGAGGATCACCGTCTTGCCCTCGGCCCGCAGGTGGTCAAGGATCCGGAACAGGTGGTCGGCCTCGGCCGGGGTCAGCACCCCGGTGGGCTCGTCCAGAATGAGGATGTCGGCCTGCCGGTAGAGCGCCTTCAGGATCTCGACCCGCTGCTGGTGGCCGACCGAGAGGTTCTCGACCAGCTCGTCGGGATCGACCGAAAGCTCGTATTCCTCGGCCAGTTGCTTGAGAACGCCGCGGGCGCGCGCCAGCGAGGGGCGCAGCATCGGTCCATCCTCAGCGCCGAGGATGATGTTCTCCAGCACGGTGAAGTTCTGCACCAGCTTGAAGTGCTGAAACACCATGCCGATGCCCGCCGAGATCGCGGCCTGACTGTCGGTGATGTCTTTCTTGGCGCCGTTGACCCAGATCTCACCGGCGTCGGCCTTGTAGAAGCCGTAGAGGATCGACATGAGCGTCGATTTCCCTGCGCCGTTCTCGCCGATGATGCCGTGGATGGTGCCGGGCATCACGCGGATCGAGATGTCCTTGTTGGCCTGGACGGGACCGAAGGCCTTGGAAATGCCCTTCAGCTCGATGGCGGGGGTGTCGTTCATGCGAAGCCTCGCGGCATTGGAAAGTACGGCCCGGCCTCCTGTAACCGAAGAACCGGGCCACACGAAAGAGAAAACGGGGACACGGCAGCAGCCGCCCCCCCGCTCGTCAAGTCCGGATCAGAAGTTCAGAGCCGGGCAGCTGTCATCCGCCGAGTAGTCGTGAACCTCGATCTCGCCGGCGACGATCTTCTCGCGCGCCTCGTCGACTGCGGCCTTCATCTCTTCGGTCACCAGCTCGGCATTGTTCTCGTCGAGCGCGTAACCCACGCCGTTCTCGGCAAGGCCCAGCACCTGTACGCCGGTCTCGAGATCGGGGCCGGCGGTCATCGCCTCGGCCACGGCCACGTCGACGCGCTTGAGCATCGAGGTCAGCACCTTGCCCGGGTGCAGGTAGTTCTGGTTGCTGTCGACGCCGACCGAGAGGATGCCCTCGTCCGCGGCGGTCTGCAGCACGCCGATACCGGTGCCGCCGGCGGCGGCGAAGATCACGTCGGCGCCCTGGCTGATCTGCGCCTTGGTCAGCTCCGAGCCCTTCACCGGGTCGTTCCAGGCGGCGGGGGTGGTGCCGGTCATGTTCGAGATCACGGTGACGTCTTCGCTGACGGCCTTGGCCCCCTGGGCGTAACCGCAGGCGAACTTGCGGATCAGCGGAATGTCCATGCCGCCGACGAAGCCGACGGTGCCGGACTCGGAGGCCATCGCCGCCAGCATGCCGACAAGGTACGAGCCCTCGTGTTCGGAGAAGAGGATCGACAGCACGTTCGGGTGCTCCGCCGGATCCACATAGCCGTCGATGGTGACGAACTTGGTGTCCGGGTAGTCCGCGGCGACCGAGGCGATCGGCGAGGACATCGAGAAGCCGGTGGTCACCACCGGGTTGAACCCGGCCTCGGCGAAGCGCCGGAGCGCCTGCTCGCGCTGTGCCTCGGACTGCAGTTCGATGTCCTTGTAGGAGCCGCCGGTTTCCTTGGCGTAGATCTCGGCGCCATTGTAGGCCGCCTCGTTGAAGGACTTGTCGAACTTCCCGCCGAGATCGTAGATCAGCGCCGGATCCGCCAGCGCGGCGCCGGCGGTCAGGGCCAGCGTCGCGGCGGTGCCGAGGATGGATTTCATGAACGTCATGTCTTGCTCCCGGGTCTGGAATTGCGGGCGTCTTTAAGCTGTCCCGCGAATTGGACTGCACTGTGGCAGATCATGCCCGATTAATCCCGCGCCCTACCGGAGGGTCAACAGGTTTTTGCAAGTCTGCGCACAGGGTTGGCGCATCGTGTCTTGTAACCTCAGGTCAGCGCCCGGCGCATGAGCAGTGCGTCGTCACGGGTGCCATCCGCATGACGATAATAGCCTTTCCGCCTCCCGGTCAGCGTGTAGCCGCATGCAGAATAGAACCGCTGCGCGGGAGAATTGGCCGCTGCGACCTCAAGGAACACCGTTTTCGCCCCTCTCGTGCTGGCCTCGGCCTCGAAAGCCTCCAGCAGCCGCCGTCCGACACCCTGCCGCTGCAGCGATGGGTCGGTGGCCAGAGCGAGAATCTCTGCCTCGTCCAGCACCACGAGGCCCAGAACAAAGCCACCCGGCTCGCTCACGAGCAGCGACGCGGGCTGCTCCAGCGTGCCCGCGAAGGCAGGCGCGTTCCACGGCTTCATATGGATGTAGGCGCGCGCCGAAAGCGCGGCGAGCTCTTCGGCCGAAAGGCGCATCGGCTTAGTCCAGCAGCCGCGGCGCCGCATCGCGCGACGGCGCGGCGTCGGCGGGGCGGATGTAGAGCGGCGCAGGGCGCTGGCCCGGCTCCTTTACCGCGGCGGCGCGGGCGATGCGGATCGCCAGTTCGCGCGGCTCGGGCGGCAGCACCGCCTCGGTGCCCTCGGCGGGCACCAGTTCGGGCGTCCCCCAATGGCGCTGCACGTAGATCTGCCCGCGCGGCGCGGGCACGCCGGCCAGCGCGTCGGGGGCATCGAGGTGGATCGCCTCAAAGGTGCTGATCCCCATGGCGGGCTTGCCCAGCCCCAGCGCCAGACCGCGCGCGGTCGAGACGGAAATGCGGATGCCGGTGAAATTGCCCGGCCCGATGCCCACGGCGATGCGGTCGAGATCGCCCCAGGTGGCACCGCCCTCGCCCAGCATTTCCTCGAGCAATGGCATCAGGCGTTCAGCCTGCCCCCGACCCATCTCCTCGGCGCGGGCGGCAAGCACCGCATCGCCACGCAGCAAAGCGGCCGCGCAATGCGCGGCCGATGTGTCGAAGGCAAGGATCAAAAGATCACTCATCGAGGGAGCCGGTCGCTCAGACGGCGACCGGGCGCACCTCGGTGACCTCGGGAATGTAGTGGCGCAGCAGGTTCTCGATGCCCATCTTCAGGGTGAGCGTCGAGGAGGGGCAGCCCGCGCAGGCGCCCTGCATATGCAGGTAGACTACGCCGCGGTCGAAGCCGTGGAAGGTGATGTCGCCGCCATCCTGCGCCACGGCCGGGCGCACGCGGCTGTCGAGCAGTTCCTTGATCTGGCCGACGATCTCGGCATCCTCGCCGGTGAACTCCTTGTGGCCCGAGGACCGCGCCTCGCCTGCCATCACCGGCTCGCCGGACTGGAAGTGCTCCATGATCGCGCCAAGGACGGCGGGCTTCACGTGGTCCCAGTCAGCCGCCTCGTCCTTCGTCACCGTGACGAAGTCGTTGCCGAAGAACACGCCGGTGACGCCGTTCACGCCGAAAAGGCGCTTGGCGAGCGGCGAGGTTTCGGCACCCTCGGGGCTGGGGAAATCCGCGGTGCCGGCGTCGAGCACGGTCTGGCCCGGCAGGAACTTCAGCGTCGCGGGGTTCGGGGTGGATTCTGTCTGGATGAACATCTGCGAGATACCTTTCTCCGGGCTGACACCTATATGCGCCCCCACCGCCCGAACGTCAAGTTTTGGAATGGTTCTAAATTGGCGGCTCAGGCGGCGCCGAGCCCCTGCCCTCAGGTGATCGCCTCGAGGCGCTCCTTGGACATGTCTCCGGGCACAATGGTCAGCGGGATCGGCAGGCTGCCCGAACTGCGGGTCATCGAGCTGACCAGCGGCCCCGGCCCCTTCTTGTCGGCGGCCGCGCCCAGCACCAGGACGCCGATGGAGGGGTCGTCATTGACCTGCCCGAGGATCTCGGTCACCGGGTCGCCCTCGCGGATCACCAGCTCGGGATCGACTCCCTGCCGATCGCGCATCCACTTGGCAAAGACCTCGTAGTGCGCCTCGATCCGTTCACGGGCCTCTTCGCGCATGATGTCGCCGACCCCGATCCAATGGTTGAATTCATCCGGCGCGATCACCGACAGGATCGCCACCCCTCCTCCGGTCTTGGCCGCCCGCATGGCGGCGAACCGCATGGCGTTGAGGCATTCGCGGCTGTCATCCAGCACGACGAGAAACTTGCGCATCCCTTGGTCTCCTTCGTGGCGATCATGGCGCAGGGGCAGGATGCAGGCAACGCCCTTTTGGAACCGTCGGAATTCAGCGCTCGAGATGCGCCGCCACGCCGCGCGCCGCCGGGCGCAGCATCCGCGTGCCGAGCCAGCCGCCAAGCGCCGTCAGGGCCTGCGCAAAGGCCAGCCAGAGCAGCGCCGCCGCGGCAAAGGCATGGTCCGAAAGCCGCACCAGCGTGCGGAAGGTCCGCGATTTGCCCAACACCTCCATCACCCCGCGCGTTTCCGAACCCGCGACGTCCGACACCCGCGCCAGCCGCGCCGCATCCTCGGCGCTGTCGACGTGGCGCAGGAGCAGCACACCGTCGGTCATCGAGCTGTTGCGCACCACCCGGCTCACGTCGCCCGCCACCGTCTCGGCCCGCGCCAGCCGCGCGGTGTCGGCGGCCTCCCCGGCGCCCGAGACCAGCCGCCGCAGCATCGCGGGATCGGCCAGCCGCGCCAACTCGTCGAGGAAGGAGGGCGTCAGCGTGCGCAGCCTCCGGCCCATGCGCAGCGCCGTGGCCCCGGCCTTCACCGTGGCCGAGGTGCCCCCCGTCAGCGCCAGCGTGCCGGTTGCGGCGAGGCCGACCGCGGCAAGCGTCACCTCGACCTCATCCACATCGGCGCCGCTGAAATAGTTGCCCCCGGCGCGGCGCAGCGCGTTGAGATCCCCGATCGGGGTCAGCTCCAGCGGGATGCCGCAATAGGCCAGCATCTGCAGCGACGGGCAATTGGCGATGTCGGCAGCGCAGATGCCGCAGGCCTCGACCTTGCCCCAGACGCTGTCCTTTTCGTCGCGCAGCGCGGCGATCAGTTCGGCCTGCTCCACATCGGGCGAGACGCCGACCCGCGCCGCCACCGGCAGCAGCATATCGATGCGGTCGAGATCCTCTGCCTCCAGCGCGGCGCCGATCTCCTGCGCGAGCCGATCCGGCGTCAGCGTCTGCGCCAGCGCCATATCGAGCGCGCGGCGCACCTCGGCCTCGCTGGCCGAAAGGAAAGGCTGCGCAAAGGGGTTGGTGGTCAGCGCCCAGATCCCGAGCGCGAGGCTCAGCAGCAGCGGCAGGGCGCGGATGCCTCGCGCCAGCCGCCGCCGGGTCCCACGCGGCGCGGCGATGTTGTCCGCCGCCCGCCCCTGCCCAGTCTCGACGCGCGGCGCGCGCGTGCCAACCGCCGGGTCAAAATGCCGCTCGGCGCGCAGCACGGGCCGCTGCGGCGCGTCGGGACGTGTCGCGCGAAGCGGCGGCTCGCGGCGCAACGCTCAGCCTTCGGTCAGCGCCCAGTCCCAGTAGAGTTCGCGCACGCGGCGCGTCACGGGACCGATCTGGTAGCTGGTGTCCTCGAAGCCCGAGACCGGCGTCACCTTCTGAAGGTTGCCCGACAAGAAGACCTCGTCGGCGCCCTCGAAATCCTCGAAGGACAGCACGGCCTCATGCACTTCCATGCCATCGGCGCGCATGTTCTTGATGTGGCGCGCGCGGGTGATGCCCGACAGGAAGGTGCCATTGGCGACGGGGGTGAAGACCGTACCGTCCTTGACCATGAAGACATTGGCCGTGGCGCTCTCGGCCACATTGCCGAGCGCGTCGGCCACCAGCGCGTTGCCGAAGCCGCGCGCGCGCACGTCACGCAGCATGCGGGCGTTGTTGGGATAGAGGCAGCCCGCCTTTGCATTGCAAACCGAGCTCTCGAGCACCGGGCGGCGGAACTTGGTGCGTCCGAGGTGGGTCGCCGCGCCTTCGGGCGCCATGGGGATTTCCTCGAGCGAGATGGCAAAGGCGGTTCCCTCCTCACCCGGCACGATGGCTGTGGCGTCGCCCTGCGTTGCCCAGTACATCGGGCGGATGTAGATGGCCGCCTCCTTGGGATAGGCGGAGAGCCCTTCCCAGACGATCTGAACCATCTCCTCGGTGGATATGAAAGGCGTCAGCATCAGCGATGTGGCCGAGCGGTTCACCCGGGCGCAATGGGCGTAAAGGTCGGGCGCGATGCCGTTCACGTAGCGCGCGCCGTCGAAGACCGAGCTGCCGAGCCAGGCCGCGTGGTCGGCGCCGCGCATGATCATCACGTCGCCGTCGTGCCAGGTGCCCTGGAAATAGGTGCGGATGTTCTTGCCCGTTGCCATCGTCGTGTCTCCTGCGAAAGTTGCGCGGACCCTATTCCCGCCGGCGCGCGAGGTCCAGTGGCACGGCGCGCCCTTTCACGCAAGAGCGAGCGCCGGGCCAGTCACCCCAGCGTCACGTCGAGGAACATCATCAGGATAAGCCCAAAGATCAGCCCCGTCGTCGCGCGCTTCTGATGGCCATTGCGATGCGTCTCGGGGACGATCTCGTGGCTGATGATGTAGAGCATCGCGCCGGCGGCAAAGGTCAGCCCCCAGGGCAGCAGCACCGAACTGACCGACACCGCGACCACCCCCAGCAACGCCCCGACCGGTTCGACCATGCCGGTAAGTGCCGTGTAGAAGAGCGCCCGCCTCCGCGAGTACCCGAGACCCACCAGCGCGACGGCGACGGCCAGCCCCTCGGGCATGTCCTGCAACGAGATGCCGGTCATCACCGAAAGCCCGTTGGCCCGGTCCAGCCCGTAGGCGACGCCGATCGACAGTCCCTCGGGAAAGTTGTGGATCGAGATCGCCAGCACGAAGAGCCAGATCCGTGCAAAAGTCGCCTGATCCGCCCCGCCCTCCGGGCCGGTCTTGAAGTGCTCGTGCGGGATCGCGTGGTTGAGCCAGGCGACGAAGCCCGAGCCAAAAGCGATGCCAAAGGCGGCAATGGCGGCGGCGATCCAGACCGAGCCGGTCTGCTCCTGCCCCACCTCGATGCCCGGAATGATCAGCGAGAAATACGAAGCCGAGAGCATCACCCCCGCGGCGAAGCCCAGCATCATGTCCGACGTGGCCTGGGTCATCTTCCGCCCGATCAGCGCCGGGATCGCGCCGACCGTGGTCGCCAGCGCCGCGACCATGCCGCCGCCGACGCCCCAGAGAATGTCTTGCATGGTACCTCCGAACTGCTCGCGCGCACTAGACTGTCTGGGCAGACGAGATTCAAGCGCGGGTTATTGCGCGAACACCCCGGAAGCGGTAAGGAAACCTGACCAGTCCAAGGAGGAACTCCGGCCCATGCCCGTGATCACCGAGATCGAAGACCTCAAGCGCCTCTACAAGCGCCGGGTGCCGAAGATGTTCTACGACTACTGCGAGTCGGGCAGCTGGACCGAGCAGACCTTCCGCGAGAACAGCTCGGATTTCGACAAGCTCTACCTGCGCCAGCGCGTCGCCATCGACATGACCGGGCGCAGCACCGCGACGCAGATGATCGGCCAGGACGTGGCGATGCCGGTGGCGCTCGCGCCGGTGGGCATGACCGGGATGCAGAACGCCGACGGCGAGATCAAGGCGGCAAAGGCGGCCGAGAAGTTCGGCGTGCCTTATTGCCTGTCGACCATGTCGATCTGCTCGATCGAGGATGTGGCCGAGAACACCTCGAAGCCGTTCTGGATGCAGGTCTACACGCTCAAGGACGACGACTACATGAAGCGGCTCTTCGACCGGGCCAAGGACGCCAAGTGCTCGGCGGCGGTGATCACGGTCGATCTGCAGATGCTCGGACAGCGTCACAAGGATCTGAAGAACGGCCTTTCGGCCCCGCCCAAGCTGACCCCGACATCGGTCGCCAACATGATGACCAAAGTGCCGTGGGGCCTCGAGATGCTGCAGACAAAGCGGCGGTTCTTCGGCAATATCGTCGGCCATGCCAAGGGCGTCACGGATCCCTCCTCGCTGACCACATGGACCGCGCAGAGCTTCGACCAGGCGCTCGACTGGGACCGCATCCGCGAGTTCCGCAAGATGTGGGACGGCCCGCTGATCATCAAGGGCATCATCGACCCGCGCGACGCTTTGGAGGCCTGCAACGTCGGCGCCGATGCCATCGTGGTGTCGAACCACGGCGGGCGGCAGCTCGACGGCGCGCTGAGCTCGATCCGCGCGCTGGCGCCGATCATGGACGCGGTGGGTGACAAGATCGAGGTCCATCTCGACAGCGGCGTGCGCTCGGGCCAGGACGTGCTGAAGGCCGTTGCCATGGGCGCGAAGGGCTGCTGGATCGGCCGCGCCTATATCTACGGGCTCGGTGCCATGGGCGAGGCGGGCGTGACCCGCGCGCTCGAGGTGATCCACAAGGAGCTCGACGTGTCGATGGCGCTCTGCGGGCGCACCGACATCAACACGGTGGACCGCGATATCCTCATGATCCCCAAGGGGTTTTCCGGCGACTGGGAATAGTGATTCCGAAGTCCTTGTGCTGAAAAGAAAAAGTCCAAAAACGACAAAGGCGCGGCCATGAGCCGCGCCTCTGCACGTCCAGCTCAGCCGATGCTGATGCTCAGCGGCGCGAGGCCGTCGATCTCGACCAGACAGGTGTCACCGCGCTCCAGCGCACTGACCCCGGCGGGCGTGCCGGTGTAGATCAAATCGCCGGCCTTCAGCTCGACCAGCCCGGACAGGTAGGAAATCACCTCGGGCACCGACCAGATCATGTCCGCAAGATCGCCGTTCTGCCGCTCTCCGCCGTTCACGCTCAGCCGCAAGCCGCCCTTATCGAGATGACCCGTTTCGGCCACCGGATGCACCGGGCCGCAGACCGCCGAGAAATCGAAGCCCTTCGCCATGGTCCAGGGCCGCCCCTTCTTCTTGGCGTCGGCCTGTACGTCGCGGCGCGTCAGGTCGATCCCGGCAGCATAGCCCCAGACACAGTCCAGCGCCGCATCCTCGGGAATATCGACGCCGCCCTTGCCGAGCGCCACCACCAGCTCACCCTCGTGGTGCAGGTCGGCGGTTGCGGGCGGGTACGGGATCGCATCGCCTTCCTCGGCGATGGTGTCGATCGGTTTGTCGAAGAAGAACGGTGGCTCGCGGTCGGGATCGTGGCCCATCTCGCGCGCGTGCTCGGCATAGTTGCGACCGACGCAGAAGATGCGGCGCAGCGGGAAGCGGGCCTCGCTGCCGGCGACGGCAACCGAGGGCTGGGGCTGCGGGGGAAAGACGTACTCACTCATGCGGGGCTCCTACCTGTGGTCTTGCCGCTGCACCCTCGGCAGGCGGTCAAGTTGCGGAAATGTCTAGCAGGCCCTGCGGCCGTGACCAGCCGGTAGAAGAAAGATTGATGTACCGATCAGCGCGCTTGCCGTCAGGGATTTGCCCGCCCCCCTGCGATCTGCTAGCGCATTGGGCAACGCCAAAACCACAGGCCCCCTCATGAGCGATCTCTTCGACGCCGCGCCCCTCAAGGGCCACGTGCCCCTCGCCGCCGCGCTGCGGCCCGAGACGTTGGACGACGTGATCGGCCAACAGGCGATCACCGCCCCGGGCTCCATCCTGCGCCGGCGGATCGCCGCAAAGGCGCTGGGGAGCATCATCCTCTACGGCCCGCCGGGCATCGGCAAGACCACCATTGCCCGCGCCGTGGGCAACATGCTGGGCAAGGAGTTCCGCCCGCTGCACGCCACCCGCGACGGCGTCAAGGAACTGCGCAAGATCGCTGACGAGGCCCGCATCCGCCCGCTGCTGATCTTCGTCGACGAGGTGCACCGCTTCTCGGCCACGCAGGCCGACGACCTCTTGTCGATCTGCGAGGAAGGCACCGCCGATTTCGTCGGCGCCACCACCGGCAACCCCTACCACGCGCTGCCGCCCGCGCTGGTCTCGCGCTCGACCATCCTCAAGCTCGAGCCGATGAGCATTGAGGACATGGAGGTGGTCGTGCGCCGCGGCATCGCGCATCTGGCGGCACAGGGTCTCGAGGTGACCATGACCCCCGAGCAGGTCCGGCTGATCGCCGGCCGCTCGGGCGGCGACGCGCGCCGCGCGCTGACCACGCTGGAAAGCCTTGCCATCGGCCATGGCGTCGGACAGGACGGCAACGCGATCGCCATCACCGAGGCGATGCTCGAAGAAGCCTATGCCTCGGCGGCGATCAACCACGACCGCTCCGGGGACCAGCATTACGACGTTGTCTCGGCCTTCGTGAAATCCATGCGCGGCTCGGATCCGGACGCGACGCTCTACTGGCTCGCCCGGCTGATCCACGCTGGCGAAGACCCGCGCTATATCGCGCGGCGCATCATGATCCACGCCTCCGAGGACGTAGGGCTGGCCGACAACACCGCCCTGCAGACCGCCGTCGCCGCCTCGCAGGCGGTCGAGAAGATCGGCTACCCGGAAAGCCAGATCATCCTCGCCCATGCGGCGCTGCACGTGGCGCGGGCGCCGAAGTCGGGATCGGTCACCCGAGGCATCGGCGCGGCGCTCGGCCATGTCGCCAGCCAGCCGCCCGCCCCGGTGCCGCTGCACCTGCGCGACGCGCACTACAAGGGCGCCGAGAAGCTGGGTCACGTCGGCTATCTCTTCCCGCACGACGACCCGCGCGGTTGGGTTGAACAGGTCTATGCCCCCGGCATCCACCGCGGCGCGTTCTACCAGAGCGACGCGCGCGAGGCAGCCACCTTCGAAAAGCGCGCCGATGCCTTCTGGGAGGGGGTCACCGGCGCCGCGCAACCGCGACGCCCCCAGCGGCAAGACAAGTAGCGCCCGTAAAACTTGCAAGCCTGGAAAGAATGCCGCGACTTTGGTCGCGCATGAGCCATTCTTGGCCGAAAAGGCCGACCTAAACCCGGGATTGCATCTCTGCGCCTAGGTAATCGTTTTGGTTGCGGTCTATTAGCGGTAAATTGACAGATGTGAGCGGCTCGGCGATTTGCCGAATTGATCCTTTTTCCAGCGTTTTACCGGCTATTATTTCGCAACTTCTTCATTTTTCTGACGTCGATCGGATTGCTCCGGATGAAGTACCGCGCCGAAATCGATGGGCTGCGCACGGTCGCGGTCCTCCCCGTCATTCTCTTCCATGCCGGATCGAAGCTGTTTGGTGGCGGCTTTGTGGGGGTCGACATCTTCTTCGTGATCAGCGGCTACCTGATCACCACCATCATCGTCGACGAGTTGAGCCGGGGCACATTCAGCCTGCTGCGCTTCTACGAGCGCCGTGCCAAGCGCATCCTCCCCGCGCTCTGCCTCGTCAGCCTCACCGCGCTCGGACTGGGCTGGCTCGTCCTGCAGGGACGCGATTTCGTCGAGTTTGTCCGCAGCCTTCTCGGGGTCGCGACCTTTTCGTCGAACATCCTGTTCTGGATGGAGGCGGATTACTTCGACACAGCCGCCGAGCTGAAACCGATGCTCCATACCTGGAGCCTCGCGGTCGAGGAACAGTTCTACATCCTCTTCCCGCTGCTGCTGATGCTGCTCTGGCGCTTCGGGCAGAAGGCGGTGCTGCCGACGCTGGTCGGCATCTTCGTGTTCAGCCTCGGGCTGGCACAATGGCAGGTGCGCACCGACCCGATGTCAGCCTTCTTCCTGCTGCCCGCCCGCGCCTGGGAACTGTGCCTCGGCGCGTTCTGCGCCGTCTACCTGCGCGCGGGTCATCCGCCGCTGGCTGGCGGCCTGCGCAACGCCCTCTCGGCGCTCGGGTTGGCGCTGGTCTGCGCGGCCGTCTTCGGCTTCGACGCCGAGACGCCCACACCAAGCCTGATCACCCTGATGCCAACGGTCGGCGCCGCGCTGATCATCCTCTTCGCCACCGGCGGCACGCTGGTGCAGCGCCTGCTCAGCACCCGGGGGATGGTCGGCATCGGGCTCATCTCATACAGCGCCTACCTCTGGCATCAACCGCTGATGGCCTTCGCCCGGCACAACTCGCTGGAGGAGCCGTCCTGGGTCATCATGGCCGGGCTGATCGCGCTGACCCTCGGACTCGCCTGGCTGAGCTGGACATACGTCGAGATCCCGGTGCGCAAGGGCCAGTACGGGCGGCTCAG
Source organism: Salipiger sp. PrR007 (assembly GCF_010499845.1). Taxonomy (NCBI): domain Bacteria; kingdom Pseudomonadati; phylum Pseudomonadota; class Alphaproteobacteria; order Rhodobacterales; family Roseobacteraceae; genus Salipiger; species Salipiger sp. PrR007. Next base: position 82,484 of record NZ_JAAGOZ010000083.1, read on the forward strand.
GCTCTTCGGCATCAGCGCCACCGGCCTCGCCACCTTTGCCGCGCTGGGGTTCTTCATCCACACCTACGACGCGCTCGATTACCGCAGCGGCCAGTTCAATGTTCTGGGCACGCAGATCAGCCTGCTGGACTACGAGAACGACAATATGGCGCTGCTCGAAGCCAGCGCGATGCCGTTCAGCGGCTATGCCCACGACCTCGCCTGTCTCGGGAGTTGCGACAACGGCCACCAGGAGCGCGACTGGTTCGGCGCCGACACCGGGAAGCTGAAGCTCCTGCTCGTCGGCAACTCGCACTCCAAGGATGTCTTCAACATGCTCCTCTTCAGCAAGGAGGCCATGCAATGGATTCAACCCGGCCGCTATACCGCGCAAATCGGAGAGCTCGGGCCGCATAGCAAGTTCTTCGGCGCGCGGAGTTATGCGCAGGCGGATGCGGTCATGATCGTCAGCCGGTTCAAGGACTCGCGCAACGATCTTCAGGTGCTGGACGGGCTGGTGAAACACGCGCTCGACGACGGCAAGCGGGTGATCGTGGTGAAGAACATCTTCGAGTTCCCGAGATATCTCGGCGGCAAGTGGACGGTCTTCGACAAGAACGTGCACACCGCGCTCGCCGAGGGTATCAGCGACCCCGCGACCATCGTCGCACGCTCGAACCGGGAGCATTACCAGCTCTACAAGAGCGGCGCGACCGAGCCGCGGGTGATCGAAGCCAATGCCGAGATCGACCGGCTCAAGGCCAGGTATCCCGGCCTGATCGTGCTCGACCGGATGGACTATGTCTGCTCGGAAACCGAGGAGATCTGTTATTCGGCCAGCGCCACGCTGAAGAAGTATTTCCCCGACTACGGCCACCACACCCAGGCCGGGGCGGAGTTCTTCAGCAGCCGCATGGACGAGGTGGGATGGCTCGCGCCGGTGCTGGAAATGGCGCAGCACAAGCACACGGCGCAGATCACCGCGACCAAGTGAGGCGGCCCTGAGCGCCGCGCGCCGTTTCCGCGCTCGGTGTCCTCTCCCAGTGTCCGCGCCGGCCCGCGTCTCGTCGGCCCGCGGACGCGCCCGGGCCCGCCGCAAGTCCGGAGGTCCCCCTGTTCTAGCTCGGCGTGTAGAGCGCCCGCGATGGCCGGTGCAGGTTGACCCGCTTGTCGTAGCCGCAGTTGCAGTTCGGACAGTTGAGATTGAAGGCATCGCGGGAAAATCGCTTGTGTTTCTCGGTAAAGAGCATCTCGGTGAGCCGCTGCTTGTGCAAATCGCCCATCTTGAAGGTCACGAAGCAAAGCTGCACCGTGCCGTCGGGACCAATCCAGAGCATGTCGTAACTGGTGCAGGGCAGACGCATCTTCTCCTTGCGGATCAGCCAGTCGGGGATCGAGCGGATGCCGCGCTCGGTGTTGCGGATGAGGTCCGGCTCCTTCTTCTTGGCTTCGAGCAGGATGCCGCAAAGCTCGTCGAGCAGCGGGCGGTCCTCCTCCTCGAACCAGAAGGGCTGGTTGTCGCCCGCCTCATCCTTTTTCACGAAGTACGGCAGCGAGTAGTGGATCAGGTTGATGTAGACCTGCATGTCGAGATCGCGGGCGAACTGCAGCGTGTCGCGCACCGTCTCCGGCTTGCCGGTGCCGCGCATGAGCAGCCAGTCGAGACTCATCGGCAGCTTGTCGGCGCCATAGCGGCGGCGTGTCTCGGTCAGCGATGTCTTGACCAGCTCGAAAGAGCCACGGCGCTGCACGTAGTCGTCGTAGTCCTGTCCCAGACCGTAGAGCCCGACCGAGACCTTGCGCAGGCCCGCGTCGACCAGCTTGTCGATCTTCTTGTCGAGCAGCAGCCCATTGGTGGTGACATACATGTTGAGGCCGCGATCGCGGATACGGGCGACGAACTTGTCGAGGTCGCGGTGCAGCAGCGGCTCGCCGCCATAGAGCCGGATATTGCCGATGCCAAGCTCCTTGCAATCGTCGATGAGCTGCGCGCCGATCTCCCAGGGCAGCTGCGTTCCGTGCATGAAGTCCCTTCCGTAACAGCATGCGCCACAACGAAGATTGCAGTTAGACGTCAAGCTCAGGAAGACCTCGTGCGGGGCCGGGCGCACCAGCTTGTCGCTGACCTGCGCCATGGAGAAATGGGCCCGGCGCAGGCTCTCCTTGACCACCTTGGCGGGCGCGTAGAGCGGCGAGCCCTGCAGCGCCGACTTGACGCGCCTGTCGATCTTGTTGCCGTTCGGCATGGTGTCCTCTCCTCCGTGTTGGGTCTTTTTCGCGAGTCGTGTTCAATCCTCACCGGCGGGGGCAGCCGCGCGGTGCGGCGCCGGGCGGGTCTCGCCGGGGAAGTCGCCTTCGAGGGTCTTGCTGTAGAGACGGCGCAGCGCAGCGCTCCAATCCTCGACCCGGTAGCTGCGCAGCACCCGGGCCCGCCCCGCCCGCCCGAGCTTGGCGCGCAGCACCGGGTCGCCGGCAAGCTCGGTCATGGCGCGGGCCAGAGCCTCGGGATCGCCCTGCAGCACCCGCCGCCCGACGCTGCCGTCAACCACCGCAAAGGCGCTGCCCGCCGGGGTCGCGATGACCGGCAAGGCGTGGCTCATGGCCTCCAGAAGCGCAATCGACAGGCCCTCGGCGCGCGAGGCGCTGACGTAGACATCGTGGCGGCTCAGCAGCTCGGGCACATCGGCGCGGGCGCCGAGAAAGCGTACGTGATCACGCAGCGCAAGCGCCTGCGCGCAGTGCTCCAGCGCGGCGCGGCAAGCGCCCTCGCCGGCGATCGCCAGCTCGAAGGGCACGCCGCGCTGAGCAAGTCGGGCGGCGGCCCGGAGCACGGTGTCGACGTCCTTTTCCGGCGACAGCCGGCCGACGACGAGAAAGCGCGCGGGATCGCCGGGCGCGCGGCCCGAGCCGCGACGGCGCTCGATCTCGGATAGATCCGGCAGCGGCGGCGCGGGATTGGGCAGCGTCGCAAGAGGGAGCCCGCCGAGCCGCGCGCGGTTGCCGCTGGCCACGCTCTCGGAACAGGCGATGACCCCGATGGCGGCGCGGCGCAGCGCCTGCGCCTCGGCCAGCCCACGCAGCCGCGCCCGGCGACCGGGCCCCGGCGGCGGCAGGTGCAGCCCGCCCAGCACCGGCACCCCGGCCAACCGGCCGGCGGGGGGCGCCACGGTATTGGCTAGCCGCAGGTGGGCATGGGCCAGCTGCACGCCGCAGCGGCGGAACTCGGTGGCAAGGCGGTGCACCAGCCCCGGCAGCCCCCCGGCGCCGCGCCGCAGATGGGTGACCGGCACGCCGACGCGCTCCAGCCGCGCGGCATAAGGGGTGTCGACGGGCTCCGACAGCACAAAGACCCGCAGCTCCAGCCCCTCGATCCGCTGGCGCTCGGCGAGGTAGACCAGCAGCTCCTGCGTGCCGCCCCATTCGAGGTTGCCGATGACCAGCGCCACCCGCAGCGGTGTCCGCGATTGACTGGCCCCGAGACCCAGCGCGGCGCTCATGTGCCGGCCCGGTGGAAGGCGTGGAATTTCGAGTCGCGCCCGGTCAGCTCGTCGTAACGGCCCTGTTCAAGCACCCTTCCCGCCCCGATCAGGTAGATGAGGTCGCAATGGCGCACCGAGCTGAGCCGATGCGCCACGATGACCACCGTGGTGCGCCCGCGCAGCGCCTGCACGGCGGCGGTCAGCTCGGCCTCGCTGATGGTGTCCAGCGCGGAGGTCGACTCGTCGAGCACAAGCAAGGCCGGGTCGCGGTAGATCGCCCGGGCGATGCCGATGCGCTGACGCTGGCCGACCGACAGGCTCTGGCCCCGCTCTCCGAGCGGGGTGTCGTAGCCCCGCGGCAGCTCGGCAATCAGACCGTCCAGCCCGGCGAAGCACCCGGCCCGGCGCAGCGCCTCGGCAGCGTCAGTCCCGGGAGCGAAGCCAAAGCGGATGTTGTCGCCGATGCTGCCCTCGATCATGCAACTGTCCTGCGGCACATAGGCCACCGAGCGGCGCCAGCGGGCAAGGTTTTCGGGGGTGATCCTCGTGCCATCCACGTAGAGCCCGCCGCTGTCGGGACGGATCAGCCCGGTCAGCATGTCGAGGATGGTGCTCTTGCCCGCTCCGGTGGCCCCGACGAGGCCGACGATGCGCTTCGCCGGCACCCTGAGATCGAGGTCGCGGATAAGCTGGCGCTGCCCGTCGGGATAATCGTAGCCGACGCCGCGCAGCTCAAGCGCCTCTTCGAGCGGCAGTCCCTCGACCGCAAGTGCATCCGACAGGTCCACCCCCTCGACCGCCGCGAGATCGGCATGCAGCTCGTCCACCGCCGGCAGATCGCCCCTCAGCGCTGCCGCCGAGGCGTAGATGCGCTGGAGCGCCGGGAAAAGCCGTGCCGCGGCAAAGGCATAAAGCGCGACGACCGGAAGGGCGCTGCTGCCCTCACCCTGCTCGGCGAGGGTCCAGATCACGATGAGGATCATCGTGCCGAAGGTCAGCACCTCGAGCACCGACTTGGGGATATCGCGCAAGAGATCGGCGGTGGTGGTGGCCTCGGCGCGGCGGCGGAAGGCCTCTTCGAAGCGTTCGAGATAGCTCCGCTCCATGCCGTAGAGCTTTACCTCTCGCGAGCCCGAGAGCGCCTCGCTGAGCAGCCGCGCGGTCTCGCGCGTGGCGCCCATGCGGGCGTCGCCGACCCGGCGCATCGGCCCGCGCACGGCGGCGAAGATCGCGCCGTAGCCGAGCCCCAGCAACAGCCCCATGGTCAGCGCGGCGCGCGGCTCGACCACCACCAGCATCACGGCCAGCGACAGCGCGGTGCTGAGCGCGGTAAGCAGTCGGACCGCGTTCATCATCACGCCGTTGACCACCCGCTCGACCTCGGACTGGATGTTGCTGACCAGTTCCGCCGAATGCCGCCGAAGCCGGGTGTCGAGCGGCGCGCGCATGTAGCGTGAGACCAGACGCGAGGCGAGGCTGACGCTCTGCCCACGCACGAAACCGCGCAGGTAGGTGAAGCCCCAGATGCGAAAGACGATGGCCGCGGTCAGCATCCCCAGCGAGGCGAGCGCCAGCAGCACCAGGAAACCGGTCTCTCCGCCAATGCCGAGCGCGTCGCGCAGCCCGGCGAGCATGGGATTTCCGAGCGCCTTCTGCGGGCTCGCCGCGACCATCAGGAAGGGCGCGATCGAAAGCACCGCGGCCATGTCGGCAAGGCCCATGCCGATGCTCACGGCAAGCACCCGCCAGAGCCGCTGGCGGGCCTGCGTGTCGAGCAGAAACAGGATGCGAGCCATCGTACCGCCCAAGACAATCCTCCATGGGCTTCGCGTCTGAAATGCAATGTCGCGCCGCACGGGGTCGGTGACCGGCGCGCGAGGCATAAAAATATCTTCTGAAAATCAGGTCTCAGGATCGCCGATCGCCCGAGAAGAGCAAGAGTTTCCTGAGCCGCCCCCATAGCGGCGCAAGAAGAGCGGCAAGAACCCGCCGATCCGCCGCACCGAGGCCGAATTCTGCTTCGGCGATAAGTCCCCAAGTTCCATTCTCGCCCGGGGGTGGCGGCGCGGCCGTGCTTTGCAAGGCGAGACGTCTTTTGGCCGCCGCCTCGTTTTTCGCTCTCGCTGCGACCCCACTGCCGGTCCTTGGCCCGGGTAGCCCCGGCGCGCGGCAAGGGCGCGCCGGGGGTGCCTTTTCAGATCAGGCTTTCGGGATGGATCGGGAAGCGCCTCGGCTGCACCCCGGTGGCGTGCCAAACCGCGTTGCCGATGGCCCCCACCGTGCCGGTGACGCCGATCTCGCCCACGCCCTTGATCCCGAGCGCGTTCACGTAGGGATCGTCCTCGTGCACGGTCATGGCCCCGATCATCGGCACGTCGGCATTGACCGGCACGTGGTAGCCTCCAAGGTCGGCATTGGTCAGCCGGCCCGTGCGCGGGTCGTGCACGGCCTCTTCCTGCAGTGCCATGCCGATGCCCCAGATCATCCCGCCCACAAGCTGGCTGCGCGCCAGCCGCGGGTTGATGATCCGCCCGGCGGCGAAGGCACCGATGAGGCGGCTGACCCGCACCTGACCGAGGTCGGGATCCACCAGCACTTCGGCAAAAACCGCCCCATGCGAGAACATTGCCCGCTCGGGCTCGCCCTCGCGCGCACCTTTGCCTTCGCCCCGGACCAACTCGAGCCCGGCTCGGGCGAGGATGTCCTCATAGGACTCCGAGCGCTCGTCATCGTTACGCCAGAGCCGCCCGGCGCGCGCCGTGACCCCGGCGTTGCCAGCCCCGAAAAGCGGCGAGGCAGGATCGGTCGTGGCCAGCTCTGCCAACTGCCGCACCGCATCCGCCCCGGCGTTGAAGAGCGCGGTCCCGGCGGTTGCGGTATGACCCGACCCCCCGGCGACCCCCGCATCGGGCAGGTCCGAATGGCCCGAGCGGAACTCGACCTTGTCGAGGTCGATCCCCAGACCATCGGCGGCGATCTGCGCCAGCGCGGTCCAGGCGCCCTGCCCCATGTCGGCGGCCGACGTCTCGATCACCGCGGTGCCGTCGGCGCGGAGTGTGGCATGGGCAGTGGCCTGGAACATCGGGCAGGGAAACTGCGCCGTGCCCATGCCCCATCCCTTCAGGAGCCGCCCCTCGCACAGGCTGCGTGGTGCGCTGGGACGCCCGGACCAGCCAAAGCGTTTCGCCGCCTCGGCATAGCATTCGCGCAGGGCCTTCGAGGAGAACTCCAGCCCGGTCGAGGGGTCACTCTCGGCGTAGTTCTTCAGGCGGAATTCCAGCGGGTCCATGCCAGCCGCCTGCGCCGCGGCGTCCATGGCGATCTCGAGCGCCGCCGAGCCCGGTGCCTCGCCCGGCGCGCGCATCGGCCCCGGGGTACCCACGTCCGCGCGCCGGCCGTGGTGCGCGGTGCGCAGGTTGGGCGCGGCGTAAAGGCTGTGCGAGGCGTTGGATGCAGCTTCGAGGAACTGGTCGAAGGTCGAGGTCAGCGTGACCGTGTCGTGCTCCAGCGCCGCGATAGCGCCGGTCTCGTCGAGGTCGATCCACAGCGACTGACGGGTGGGCGCGCGATGCCCCACCGGCCCGTACATCTGGTCGCGCCGCAGCACCAGCTTCACCGGTCGGTCCAGGTCGCGCGCCGCGAGCACCGCCAGAAGCTGCCCCCCATAGAGGATCGCCTTCGAACCGAAGCCGCCGCCGATGAAGGGGCTGCGCAGCAAGATCTGCGACGGATCGATCCCGAGGAAGGCCGCGAAGGTCTGCTTCGACAGGCCGATCGCCTGGTTGGGGGTGTCGATCTCGAGCCGCGCGCCCTCCCAGCGGGCGGTGATGGCATGGGGCTCGAGGGCGTTGTGGTATTGCGGCGCTGTCTCGACGGTGGTCTGCACATGGAGCGCCGCGCCCTCGCGGGCCGCATCGACGTCGCCCGAGCTATGCGCCGCGGGGCGACCAAAGGCGGTGGTGTCGGTGTCGAAGGGCTCTGCGTCATCCAGCGTGACCCTGTGCGGCTCGGCCCCGTAGCGCGGGGCAAGCAGCCGTGCGCCCTCGGTCGCGGCCTCGAGCGTCTCGGCCAGCACCAGCGCGATCGGCTGGCCGGCGTAGCGCACGCGATCGTCTGTCAGCGTCTCCATGCGCCAGACGAACGGGTGGATCTTCTCGTCCGGGCTGATCGCCAGCTTGGGCGCATTGCCCGGCGTGTAGACCTTCACCACCCCCGAATGCGCTTCGGCGGCGGCGACGTCGAGATGGGCGACGCACCCCTTGGCGATGCCGGCGGTGGCGAGCACCGCATGCAGCAGCCCGTGCGGGCGGTTGTCGGCGGCATAGGTGGCGGCGCCGGTGACCTTGAGCCTGCCCTCGCGCCGGGTCAGCGCCTGCCCGGCGCTGGAGCCGAGGCGGACGTGGCCCTGCATGTTCATCAGGTCATCCATTGTCATCTCCTTCAAAGACGGAGGCGGGAAGCGCGGGCAAGCGGCGGGGTGTTCCCGCCGCGGCCCGCTCCAGCGCGCGCAAGGCAATGCGCTGCGCGAGGGGAATTTTCGCGGCGTTGTCCCCCGAGGGCCGGGCGCCTTGGGTGGCGAGCTCCGCAGCCCGGGCGAAACTCTCGGCCGTCGCGGGTTGCCCCTTCAACGCCTCTTCCGCCTCGCGGCAGCGCCACGGACGGGCGGCGACGCCGCCAAGGGCCAGCCGCGCCTCGGTGATCACCCCCTGCTCGATCGCCAATGCTGCGGCGGCGGAAACGATGGCAAAGGCAAAGGAGGTCCGCTCGCGCAGCTTCACGTAGCGGGCATGGCGGGCCAGCGCACCGGGATCGGGAAGGCGGATGTGCGTGATGATCTCGCCCTGTGCCAGCGGCGCGGGACCAGCCCCTTTCGCATCCGGCAGGGGGTGGAAGTGCTCCATCGCCACCTCGCGCAGACCCTGCGGCCCGGAGATCTCGACCACCGCGTCATAGGCGGCAAGCGCCACGCACATGTCCGAGGGATGCACGGCGATACAGCCTTCGGTCCAGCCGAGCACCGCGTGGCCTCGGCTCACCCCACCAAGCGCCCCGCAGCCGCTGCCGGGTGCGCGCCGGTTGCAGGGCGAGAGCGGGTCCTGGAAGTAGCTGCATCGGGTGGACTGCATGACGTTGCCGCCGGTCGAGGCCGCGTTGCGCAGCTGCGCCGAGGCCCCCGAGAGCAGCGCCTCGGCCAGCGCCGGGTAGCGCGCCAGCACCTGCGGATCGCGGGCGATCTCCGAATTGCGCACCATGGCGCCGATGCGCAGGCCACCAGCACTTTCCTCGATCCGGTCCAGCGGCAAGCGAGAGATATCCACCAGCCGCTCCGGAGCGGCGGCGCCGATCTTCATCAGGTCGAGAAGATTGGTGCCCCCGGCGAGAAGCGCCCCCTCTGCCCCGACGGCGGCGCCGATCGTTTCAGCCCGGGTGTACTCGAAGCGGTTCATGCGGTTTTCCTTTCCTCGGTCCCCGCGCTCATCTCGCGGGTGGCCTCGAGCACGGCCTCGGTGATCCCGGCGTAGGCGGCGCAGCGGCAGAGGTTGCCGCTCATCCCCTCGCGCACCCGCTCGGGGTCGAGCCCGGCCTCACCCTCGGCGATGAGCCCGACGGCGGACATGATCTGGCCCGGTGTACAATACCCGCACTGAAAGCCGTCATGGGCGATGAAGGCGGCCTGCACCGGGTGCAGCGTCTCGCCGTCTGCCAACCCCTCGATGGTAGTGACCTCGGCGCCGTCATGCGAGAGCGCCAGCGCCAGGCAGGCATTCATCCTGCGCCCGTCGATCAGCACCGTGCAGGCGCCGCACTGGCCGCGGTCGCAGCCCTTCTTGGTTCCAGTCAGGCCGATCCGCTCGCGCAGCAGATCGAGCAGCGTGGCGCGCGGATCGTCGAGGGCGATCTGCTGCGGCACTCCATTGATTGTCAGATTGAGTGTCGGTGTCATCTTTCCCTCTCTTGCCATAAGCTGGTGGGAAGGCCGGGGCATCCGGCCATGGATGATTAAATACGGAGGCACCCTCCGTTTTCAAGTGGGTTAACCTATGGGAAGCGAAATAGGCCAAGAAAAGCCTAGACCGAGGAAGCCGCGTGCTGATCAATTGCGCAATCGCGAACGGCTGCTGGATGCCGCGCGCGAGGTTTTTGGCAAGGAAGGCGGCAGCCTCGAGGCGGTCGCCCGCGAGGCCGGGGTCGGAATCGGCACGCTTTATCGGCACTTCCCATCGCGCGAGGCGCTGTTCCAGGCGGTCTATGCGCGCGAGGTCGAGACGCTCGAGCGGCGCGCCGCCGAGGATGAGCTCGAGGACTGGATGCGCGGCGCGCTGCAACTGATGGCCACGAAAAGGGGAATGATCGCCGCGCTCGCGCCGGTCTTCGAGCCCGACTCGACCTTCTTCGGCGAGCAGTCCGAGCGCCTGCGCGGTGCCATTGCCGCGTTGCACGCCCGCGCGCTCGCCGACGGTCGGCTGCGCGGCGACGTGACCAGCGAGGATCTGCTGCGGGTGCTGATCGGGCTGAACTACGGTCCCGGCGCAGATCCGGCGCGCTCAGAGGTGCTGCTGAACGTCTTCCTCGACGGGTTGCGGGCGACATAGCCCCGCCCAACCTGTCCCCGCGGGGACAGCAATCTTTGCCATTGAAACGAAAGCGGCGGCGGGGACATCGGTCCCCGCCGCCGCGATCTTGCGCTGCCCCTCAGCGGGGCAGCCACTTTCAGAAGTGCGCGGAGCGCGAGGTCGCGGGCACCTGAACCGGCGGCGCGAACTTGGTCAGGTCGATGCCTTCCACCGCGGACTTGTACTCATCGGCGCTCGGCGTGCGGCCGAGAATGGCCGACAGCACAACCACCGGGGTCGAGGCGAGCAGCGACTCGCCCTTCTTGTCGGCGGCGTCCTCAACGACACGGCCCTGGAACAGGCGGGTCGAGGTGGCCAGGACGGTGTCGCCCTTGGCGGCCTTTTCCTGGTTGCCCATGCACAGGTTACAGCCCGGACGCTCGAGATAGAGGATGTTCTCGTACTCGGTGCGGTTCTGGGTCTTCGGGAAGAGGTCGTCGAACTCGAAGCCCGAGTACTTCTGCAGGATTTCCCAGTCGCCCTCTGCCTTCAGTTCGTCGATGATGTTGTAGGTCGGCGCGGCCACGACGAGTGGTGCCTTGAACTCAACCTTGCCCTGAGATTTCTCAATGTTTTTGAGCATCTGCGCGACGATCTTCATGTCGCCCTTGTGCACCATGCACGAGCCCACGAAACCAAGGTCCACCTTCTTTTCCGCACCGTAGTAAGAGATCGGGCGGATGGTGTCATGGGTGTAGCGGCGCGACGGGTCGGCGTTGTTGACATCCGGATCGGCGATCATCGGCTCGACGATCTGGTCGAGGTCGACGACGACTTCGGCGACATACTTGGCGTTGTCATCCGGGGTCAGCGCGGGCTTCTCGCCCGAACGGATCTCGGCGATGCGCTTGTCGGCCTTGGCGATGAGACCCGCCAGCGTGTCCGCGGCGTTGTCCATACCCTTGTCGATCATCACCTGGATGCGGTGCTTGGCCAGCTCAAGCGAGCCGATCAGCGTCTCGTCGTTGGAGATGCAGATCGAGGCCTTGGCCTTCATCTCGGCGGTCCAGTCGGTGAAGGTGAAGGCCTGGTCGGCGAGCAGCGTGCCGATGTGCACCTCGATGACGCGGCCCTGGAAGACGTTGTCGCCGTGCTGTTGCAGCATCTGCGCCTGGGTCGCGTGCACCACGTCGCGGAAGTCCATGTGATCGGCCATCTTGCCCTTGAAGGTGACCTTCACGGACTCGGGGATCGGCATGGTCGCCTCGCCGGTCGCCAGCGCCAGCGCCACGGTGCCCGAGTCTGCGCCGAAGGCGACGCCCTTGGACATGCGGGTGTGGCTGTCGCCCCCGATGATGATGTCCCAGTCATCCACGGTGATGTCGTTTAGCACCTTGTGGATCACGTCGGTCATCGCGTGGTATTCGCCCTTGGGATCGCGCGCGGTGATCAGGCCAAAGTTGTTCATGAACTTCATCAGGCGCGGGATGTTCGCCTGGGCCTTCTTGTCCCAGACCGAGGCGGTGTGGCAGCCGGACTGGTAGGCGCCGTCGACCGACGGCGAGATCACCGTTGCGGCCATCGCCTCGAGTTCCTGGCTGGTCATCAGGCCGGTGGTGTCCTGCGAACCCACGATGTTGACCTTGACGCGCACGTCCGAACCGGCGTGCAGGGTCTTGCCCGGCGTGGTGCCGCGGGCGTTGCGGTTGAAGATCTTCTCGACCGCGGTCAGGCCCTGGCCCTCGTGGCTGACTTCCTTGTTCGGTGCGAAGACCAGCGGCGCCTTCACGCCCAGGGTTTCGGCAGCGAACGTCTGCAGCATCTTGCCGAAGACCACGGCGTAGGAGCCGCCGGCCTTCATGAACTCGACCTTCTGCGGTGTGAAGGCCGAGGAGACGTCGGCCAGCTCTTCGCCGTCCTCGCTGGTCAGCTTCTTGGCCTTTGTGTCGATCTTCAGCACGGTGCCGGTCTCGACCGAATACTTCTGATCGAGGATCGGGTTGCCCTCGTTGTTGAGGATCGGCTTGCCGTTCTCGTCGAGCTTCTTGACCCAGTTCTTCAGGTCAAGGCCGATGCCGCCGGTCACGCCCACGGTGGTCAGGAAGATCGGCGAGATGCCGTTGGTGCCCGCGACGACCGGGGCGATGTTGACGAAGGGCACATAGGGGCTGGCTTGCTTGCCGGTCCAGAGCGCCACGTTGTTGACGCCCGACATCCGCGACGAGCCCACGCCCATGGTGCCCTTCTCGGCGATCAGCATCACGCGCTTGCCCGGGTGCTGCAGCTTGAGCGCCTCGATTTCCTTCTGCGCGGTCTCCGAGATCATGCACTTGCCGTGCAGTTCGCGGTCCGAGCGCGAGTGCGCCTGGTTGCCCGGCGACAGCAGGTCGGTCGAGATGTCGCCTTCGGCGGCGACGTAAGTCACCACTTCGACCACGTCGTCGAGTTCCGGCAGCTTGGTGAAGAACTCGGCCTGGACGTAGCTCTCGAGGATCTCCTTGGCCACGGCGTTGCCGGCCTTATAGGCATCGGCCAGACGGGCGGTGTCGGCCTCGTAGAGGAACACCTGGGTCTTCAGCACCTCTGCGGCCTGGGCGGCAATCACCGCGTCATCGCCAAGCGCGAGGTCGAGAAGGACCGCGACCGAGGGGCCGCCCTTCATGTGCGACAGCAGCTCGAAGGCGAAGGCGGGCGGGATTTCCGCGACCACGGCCTCGCCGAGGATGATCTTCTTGAGGAATTCTGCCTTCACGCCGGCGGCGCTGGTGGTGCCGGGCAGCGTGTTATAGATGAAGAACTCGAGCGAGTCCTTGCGGTAAGCGTTGTCCGCGTCCTCGATCTGCGCGATCAGCTCTGCGACCAGAGCGCCATCGTCGATCGGCTTCGGATGCAGACCTTCGGCTTTCCGCGTTTCGATTTCTGCCAAGTAATCGGTGTACAAGCTCATGGCGATCCCTACGGTTCAATGTTGGATTAAGCTGGAGCACCGGGCGGCGAGAGACGTCCGGCGAACGGCGGTCGGCTTATTGTATGCGGCAGTATACCAGTGACGTTTTGCTGGCAAGGGCCAATACCACATGGCTTGGCGGAGGCTGGCCGCCCGGCCTGCGCGCGCTGTTTCGGCAATCTCGAAGGGCCGCGGCATGGCAAGACGATCGCCCAGCCAAGATCTGCCCGGCCGCGGGGTGCGAGGCGGGAAACTGCCCCACCCGGGGCAGATTCCCGCGAAGAAAATTCGCGACCTGGCCTCTTCCCCGCTTGCCCGAGGCGCGCGGCTTGCTCATGGTTCCGGCACCGCGCGGCAGAAACGAAAGCTTTCCTGCCGCGAACGTATGTTTCGGGAGGACCAACATGATCAGAACTTTCGGGCTCGGCGCATTGATCGCCGGCAGCCTTGCCGTCATCGCGCCCGCCGCGATGGCAACGGAATTCGTCAACGTGCTGACCGGCGGCACCTCGGGTGTCTATTACCCGCTCGGCGTCGCGATGGCGGACATCTATGCCAAGAACATCCCCGACGCGCGCGCCCAGGTGCAGTCCACCAAGGCCTCGGTCGAGAACCTGAACCTGCTGCAGCAGGGCCGCGGCGAAATCGGCTTCGCACTCGGCGACTCCGTCAAGGACGCCTTCGAGGGCAACGCCGACGTCGGCTTCTCGAAGCCGCTCGACAAGCTGCGCGCCATTGCCGCGATTTATCCCAACTACATCCAGATCGCCGCTTCGGCAGATGCCGGCGTGACCACCGCGACCGAACTGGCGGGCAAGTCCGTCTCGGTCGGCGCAGCCAAATCCGGCACCGAGGTGAACGCCCGCAAGATCCTCGGCGCGCTCGGCATGACCTACGACGATCTGGGCAAGGTCGAGTACCTGCCCTTCGCGGAATCGGTCGAACTGATGAAGAACCGCCAACTCGACGCGACCCTGCAGAGCTCGGGCCTCGGCTCGGCTGCGCTGAAGGATCTGTCGTCGACGCAGGACGTGACCTATGTATCGATCCCCGCAGAGGTGGCAGGCACCCTTGGCGCGCCCTACGCCGCGGGCGTGATCCCGGCGGGTACCTACCCGGGCCAGGACGCGGACATCCCGACGCTGGCGATCACCAACATCCTCGTCACCAGCACCGACGTCTCGGACGAGCTGGCGTACCAGATGACCAAACTGCTGTTCGAGAACCTCGACCAGCTCAAGGCCGCGCATGCGGCAGCCGGCGCCATCGACATCAAGGACGCGATCAAGAACTCGCCGATCCCGATGCACCCGGGCGCCGAGAAGTACTACAAGGAACAGGGTCTGATGTAATCAGACTTGTGCGGCGGCCCGGCCAAGCCCGGGCTGCCTGCACGACGGGAGGACCACATGACCGGACAAACTGCGGCCGAGCACGGCCGGGCCGAGGAACTGGCCGAACTGCACGACCCGCTGGCCTCGAGCTTTCCGCCGAGCCTGACCGGGCGTTTCCTTTTCTGGCTGGCGGTGGCCTTCTCGCTCTACCAGATTTCCATTGCCGCCCATGTCATCGACCTGCCGAGCCAGGTGATGCGCGCGGTGCACGTCGGCTTCCTGATGGCGCTCGGCTTCCCGCTGCTGGCGCTCGGGCGCGGCTTCGGGGCACCGCTGCGGACCCTTTGCACGCTGTTTGCCGTCGCCGGCGTGGCCGTCGCGGCCTACCAGTGGATCGAATACACGCCGCTGCTGATGCGCGCCGGCGCTCCGACGCTGACCGATCTGGTCTTCGGCTGCATCGCCATCGTCACAGTCTTTGTCGCCGCCTGGATGCTCATGGGCCCGGCGCTGCCGATCATCTGCGGGCTCTTCCTGTGCTATGCGCTCTTCGGGCAGCACCTGCCCTCGCCGTTCAACCACCGCGGCTACGCGTTTGAACAGGTGGTCGAGCAGATCGCCTATGGCACCGAGGGGATCTACGGCATCCCCACCTATGTGTCGGCGACCTACATCTTCCTCTTCATCCTGTTCGGCTCGTTCCTCGAAAAGGCCGGGATGATCAAGCTCTTCACCGATGTCTCGCTGGGCCTCGTCGGGCACCGCATGGGCGGCGCCGCCAAGGTCTCGGTGCTGTCGTCGGGGCTGATGGGCACAATCTCGGGCTCGGGCGTGGCCAACGTCGTCACCACCGGCCAATTCACCATCCCGCTGATGAAGCGCTTTGGCTACCGCTCGGCCTTTGCCGGCGGCGTCGAGGCGACCGCCTCGATGGGCGGGCAGATCATGCCCCCCGTCATGGGCGCCGTCGCCTTCATCATGGCCGAGACCCTCGGCGTGCAATACGTCGAGGTGGTCAAGGCCGCGCTGGTGCCCGCCATCCTTTACTTCGCCGGGGCGTTCTGGATGGTCCACCTCGAGGCCGGCAAGCGCGACCTGCGCGGGCTCTCGGCCGACGAGATGCCCTCGGCCCGCAAGGCGCTGAAAGAGGGCTGGTACCTGATCCTGCCGCTGGCGGTGCTGGTCTGGCTGCTGTTCTCGGGCTACACGCCGCTGTTCGCCGGGACCATCGGGCTTGCGCTGACGGGTATGCTGATCCTCGGCGCGGCCATCGCCATGGGGTTCTCGTCGACGGCGGTGCGGGTCATCTTCTGGATCGTGCTGGGCCTCTGCGCCTCGGCCTTCTTCAAGTTCGGCATCCACGCGCTGCTGCTGGTTCTGGCGGTGCTCATCGCCGCCTGCGCCGCCTTCAAGGGCGGACGCGAGACGTTGGCGGTCTGCCGTGACAGCCTTGCCGATGGCGCCAAGACCGCGCTGCCGGTCGGCATCGCCTGCGCCCTCGTCGGGGTGATCATCGGCGTCATGACCCTGACCGGCGCGGCCAACACCTTTGGCCAGTTCATCGTCTCGGTGGGGCAGAACAGCCTGTTCCTGAGCCTCGTGCTGACGATGATCACCTGCATCATCCTCGGCATGGGTATCCCGACGATTCCCAACTACATCATCACCTCGTCCATCGCCGGCCCGGCGCTGCTCGATCTCGGGGTGCCGCTGATCGTCAGCCACATGTTCGTCTTCTACTTCGGCATTCTCGCGGACCTGACGCCCCCCGTGGCGCTGGCCTGTTTCGCCGCCGCGCCGATCGCCAAGGAAAGCGGGCTGAAGATCAGCTTCGAGGCGATCAAGGTTGCCGCAGCGGGCTTCGTCGTGCCCTTCATGGCGGTCTATACCCCGGCGCTGATGTTGCAAGACGGCGGCGCTTTGGCGGGCGCCATCGGCTACTGGCCTGCGGTCGCCTACATCGTGCTCAAGGCGCTCATCGCCCTCGCACTCTGGGGCGCCAGCGTCATCGGCTGGCTCGGCCGCCCGTTGGCAATCTGGGAGCGGCTGATCGCCGTCGCCGCCGCCTTCACCCTCGTCGCGGCGCTGCCGATCACCGACGAGATCGGCTTTGCCCTCGCCGTGGTCTTCGGACTGCTGGTCTGGCGGCGCAAGGCCCCGGTGTCGGCATGACCGGCTGCCTGATGGCGGGGGCGATGGTGATCGCCCTCGCCGAGGGCGGCAGCTTCACGCTGGAGTGGACCCATTCGGTCGAACGCGAGGACTGGCGCGAGACCTGGGAAGTCACCGAGGATCACCGCCTCCACCTGACGCAGGCGGCGGTCAAGGGCTCTGGCGCGGGCATGGAGCCCGGCGAGGGCGGCCATTTCGAAGACGGCTGGTGGGTCTGGGCGCCGGACCTGCCGCCTGTGCCCGCGCTGAGCCTCGCTGCCTCGGGCAAGACGCCCTCGGCCTGGACGCTCTGCGGCGCGGACTGCACCGAACTCGGCGCCAGCTCCGGCAAGCCGGTGCAGCTCGCCCCCTGCCCCGACGCGGACTGATGACCCGTCGCGGCGCCCTTCTGCCCCGCCTCCGCTCGGCCTGGCGGCTGCGGCTGATGCTGGTGACAATCGGTGCGCTGCTCTGCGGCGCGCTGGCCTGGCAGCTGGTCATCGCCGAATTGCGTCAGGGGCTCGAGCAAGAGCTGCTGGTCAGCCACCGCGCCCTGCAGACCGAGATCGACCGGTTCCGCTACCTGCCGCGCGTCACCGGCGAAGACGCCCGGATCCACGCCGCGCTGAATGAACCTTCCGATGCCGCCACCATCGACGCCGCCAACCGCTACTTGCAGAAGATTGCCGCGCAGACCGGCTCGGGGCGTCTCTACCTGCTGAACGCGGCGGGGGTGACCATCGCCGCCTCGAACTGGAGCGAGCCCGACAGCTACGTCGGCCACGACTATAGCTTCCGCCCCTATTTCACCGATGCACGCGCCACCGGCAACGGCGCGGTCTATGCCATCGGCGTGACCACCGGCGAGCCCGGCTACTTCATCTCGGCCCGCGTCGACGATCCCGGTCTCGGGGTGCATGGCGTCATGGTGGTGAAGATCGACCTGCGTCCGCTCGAGCAGGCCTGGGCCGAGACCGGCCAGCACATCGCCGTCACCGACAAGGACGACGTCGTCTTCCTCTCGTCGGTGCCGGCCTGGCGCTATCGCCCCCTGACCCGCCTGCCAGGCGCCACGCTCGACCGGCTCGACACCTCGCGCCTCTACGAGCGCACCGACCTTGGAAGCTCGGCACCGCTTCTGCCCAATGGCAGCGCGCTGCGGATCGAGGGTGAGGGCCGCGCCATGACCCTTCGAGGCACGCCGTTCGAGACCGGCTGGCGGCTGCTGGCGGCCAGCCCGACCTGGCCCGCCCGCGCCGCCGCTGCCGGCACCGCCGCGCTGGTTCTGCTGGCCGCGCTCCTGGGGCTCGGGCTCGCCGACATGCGGCGCCACCGCCAGCGGTTCATCGCGCTGCGGCTGCGCCAGACCGAGGTGATGGAGCGCAAGGTCCGCCAGCGCACCGCCGAGCTGGCGCGCGAGGTCGAGGCCCGCCGCCAGGTCGAGGCCGACCTGCGCGCGACGCAGGCGACGCTTGTGCAATCGGAGAAGATGGCCGCGCTTGGCCGCATGTCCGCGGCCATCGTGCACGAGGTCAGCCAGCCGCTCGCCGCGATGGAGGCGACGCTGACCGCCGCCGAGTTCGGCCTCTCGCGGGCGCCGGAGCAGACCGCCGCCCGGCTGCAGTCGGCACGCGGGCTGATCCGGCGGATGCAGCGGATGACCAAGCACCTCAAGAATTTCTCGCGCCGTGAGGCGGCCCCGCTCTCGCCCGTCTGCGCCGTCGACGTGGCGCGCTCGGCGCTGGCGCTGGCCCAGCCCCGCGCCGACGCCGCCGGGGTCCAGCTCCAGTTCGACGCCCCTGCCGATGCCCCCATGGTCGAGGCCGGCCACGCCCGGCTCGAGCAGGTCTTGATGAACCTCTTGCACAATGCCATCGAGGCCGTCGAGCCGGGCCAAGGCGAGGTGACGCTGTCGATCGAGCGTGGCGCGCAGGACGTGACCCTTCTGGTGACCGACAATGGCCCCGGCATCGCCCCCGACGTGCTGCCGCGGGTCACCGAGCCCTTTTTCTCGACCAAGATCGGCGGCGAGGGTCTGGGGCTCGGGCTTGCGATCTGCTTCGAGGTGGTCCAGCAATTCGGCGGACGGCTCGACATCCGCTCGGCCCCCGGCCGGGGCGCCGAGGCCGCGGTGATCCTGCCGTTGCTGGAAAGTGACGACGAACGAGAGGCCGCCGAATGAGCCCGCTGATCCATGTGGTCGAGGATGACCGCGACCACCGTCTCGCGCTCTGCGATCTGATCGAGGCCGCAGGCTACCGCGCCGAAGCCTTTGCCGGCGGCGCCGAGGCGCTTGCCGCCGGCAGCCGCCCCGACCTGATCCTGACCGACCTGCGGATGCCCGGCATGGACGGGCAGCAGCTGCTCGAGGCCGCCCGCGCGCGCGATCCCGACTGCCCGGTGGTGCTGATCACCGGCCATGGCGATCTGGCGCAGGCAGTTCAGGCGATGCGCGCCGGGGCCGAGGACTTCCTCGAGAAGCCTTATGACGGAATGCATCTTCTGTCGGTGATCGAGCGCGGCCTGCGCGGCCGCGCCGCGCGCGCCGAGATCGGCCGGCTGCAGGAGCGCATCACCCGCCGCGACGAGGGCGGGCTGCTCGGTCAGTCGGCGGCCATGTCCAGACTCCGCGCGCGCATCGCGGCGATCGGCCCGACCGATCTCGATGTGGTCATCACCGGCGAGACCGGCACCGGCAAGGAACTGGTCGCCCGCGCCCTGCATGAGGCCAGCGCCCGCGCCGCCGGACCCCTGGTCGCGGTGAATTGCGCCGCCCTGCCCGAGAGCCTCTTCGAGATCGAGATCTTCGGGCATGTGGCCGGTGCCTTCCCCGGGGCCCAGGACAAGCCCGGTAAGCTCGAGACCGCCTCGGGCGGCACGCTGATGCTCGACGAGATCGAGGCGATGCCCGCGGCGATACAACCCAAACTGCTGCGCGCCCTGCAGGAACGCGCCGTCGAACGGCTGGGCGAGAACCGCCTGCGGCCGCTTGACCTGCGGATCATCGCCACCTCCAAGACCGACCTGCGGCCACTGACGCTCGACGGCAGCTTCCGCGCCGACCTCTTCTACCGGCTCGCCGGGGCCGAGATCACCGTCGATCCGCTGCGTGTGCTTGGCGACGACATCGCGCTGCTGTTCAGCCATTACGCCAACCTGGCGGCGGCGCGCTACGGACAGGAGATGCCGGCGGTCGATTACACGCTGAGGCAACGGCTGTTGCGCCGGCCCTGGCCCGGCAACGTGCGCGAATTGAAGGCAATGGCGGAACGCTACGCCCTCGGGCTCGACCTGCCCGAGGAGGCCGCGGCGCCGATCGCCGAGCCCGAGAGCCTTGCCGCTCGTGTCGCCGCCTTCGAGGCCCGCGAGATCAGCCTCGCGCTCGAACGTTGCCGAGGCAATACCGAGCGCGCCGCCAAGGCGCTGGGGATGGCGCGGCGGACCCTCAACGACAAGATCAGCCGCTACGGCATCCGGGTCTGAGACCGGCACGGCACGCTCCGCTCGACCACCGTCGCGTGGCATGCACATGCCCTCTTGCCAAATCGCGGTGGCCTGCGCATGGCATGCGGATGCAAACGACAAACGCCCCCCACGCCGCGCCGACGGCCGCCCTGCACGTCGACCGCCCCCTGCTCGGGGCGCTGCTCATGCTCGGCTTCTGCGCCACGGCGCCGCTGATCGACGTCGGCTCGAAGCTCGCCACCCGCAGCCTGCCCGTTGCCGAGATCACCGTAGCGCGGTTCGTCGTACAGGGCGCGCTCATGCTGGCGCTGGCGCTGGTCCTGCGCATCCGCCTGCGGCTGACCCGGCGCGAACTGCTGCTCACGATTGCCCGCGCAGCGCTGTCGCTGGTCGCCACCATCGCCTTTGTCGGTGCGATGGTGCGCATGCCCATCGCCGATGCGCTGGCGATCGGCCAGATTGAGCCCTTCGTGCTGATGTTCCTCGGCTGGGCGCTGCTGGGAGAGAGCGTCGGGCCGCGCCGGATCCTCGCCTCCATCGTCGGCTTCGGCGGCGCGCTTCTGGTGGTCCAGCCCGGGCTGGCGAACCATGGCCTGTCGGCCATCCTGCCGCTCATCACCGCGGTGTCCTTCGCCGGCTACATGCTGGTCACGCGGCAGCTGCGGAGCCTGGCGCCGGTGGCGCAGCAGGCCACCACGGCGATTGCCGCGGTGATCCTTGGCGCGCCCTTCATGTGGCTGCTGCCCGAGAGCCTCGGCGGCGGCGCGGTCTGGCCGCAGGGCGCGGCCTGGGGCTTTCTTGGCGGCATGGGCCTTGCGGCGACCCTGGCGCATATCTTCCTGACCTACGCGCTGCGGCTCGCCCCCTCGGCGCTGATCGCGCCCTTGGGCTATCTCGAGCTGGCCTCGGCGACGCTGCTGGGATGGCTGGTGTTCGGCGACTTCCCCGCTGCTATGGTCTGGGCGGGCATCGCGCTGATCGTCGGCTCGGGGCTCTACCTGATCCACCGCGAGCGGCTGGCTCACCGGCGCCCGCAGACCCCGGCGGTGCCGCCGGCCTGACGGGCCGGGGCTGCGTGGCGGCTTGACTTGCGCCGAATTTTGGACGCAAGGGAGGCGCAGGGCGCCCTGCGCGCCGCCCCTGCTGGAACCCATCAGACCGTGTCCACCAACCCCTATGAACTGGCCGGGTTTTACGACTCCGCCATCGCCGCAGGCCGGCACCGCGCCATCGTCGGCGGCCGCTGGGATGAGACCGGGCGGATCGAGATGTCGATCCTCCAAAATGCCGGCCTGCTGCCGCATCACCACCTGCTCGATATCGGCGCCGGGGCGCTGCGGCTCGGCTGCAAGGCCGTGCCCTATCTCGAGCCCGGCCACTACTGGGCCACGGATGCCTCTCGCGAGATCCTGCTGGCGGGGCACAGGGCCGAGCTCGAGGTTCCGGCGCGGCTCGATCCGGCGCAGCTGATCGAGGATGCGCGCTTCGACTTTCCGGGGGTGCCGAGCAGCATCACCCATGCCATCGCCTTCGCGGTCTTCCCGCATCTGCCCATGGCCTATGTGCGGCGCGCGCTGACCAACTTGCGCCGGTTCGAGCGGCTTGAGAGCTTTCTCTTCACTGTCTTTCTCGCGCCGGACCCGGTGAGCGCGATGCAGCCCTACCGCCAGCCCGACGGGGTGGTGACCCATGACATCCGCGCGCCCTACCACGTCCTCGCCGAGGACGTGGAGCACCTGGCGCAGGGCAGCGGATGGAGGGTCACGCGCAGCGCGGTCATGCTGCCGCGCGGACAGGTGCTCTTCACCGCGCGCCCCCTCGGGGGCTGATGCGGCGAAGGCGCGGCGCGTCTTTCAGGCGGCCAGTTCGCGGGCGACCAGTTCAACCCAGTAGCGCATCCCCGGAAGGATCGCGTCATCGTTGAAGTCGTAGGCAGCGTTGTGCAACTCGGCGCTGTCGCCGTTGCCGTAGAGGACCATGGCCCCGGGGCGCGCCTCGAGCATGTAGGAGAAGTCCTCCGAGCCCATCGCCTGCGCGCAGTCGCCGTCGACATTCTCGGCGCCTGCGACCGCCGCCGCGGCGGCCAGCGCCACCGCCGTTTTCGCCGCGTCATTCGCTGTCACCGGGTAGCCCGGCCGCCAGTCGAGCGTGGCCTCGCAGCCGAACTGCTCGGCGCCGGACGTCAGCATGCGGCGCAGACGCGCCTCGATCTCGGCGCGGGTTGTCGAGTTCATCGTGCGGATCGTACCGCCAAAGACCGCCGTGTCGGGGATCACGTTGAGCGCGCCGGCCGAGCCCGCGTCGAGATAGGTGATCGACACCACCACCTGGTCGAAAGGATCGGAAAAGCGCGACACCAGCGTTTGTGCCGAGGCAATGAGATGCGCCGCCGCCACCACCGGGTCGATCGACTTGGTCGGCGCCGAGGCATGGCCGCCGCGCCCGGTGACGGTGACGACGAAGCGGTCGGCCCCTGCCATCATCGGGCCGGGCCGCGTGGCGAACTGGCCGACCGGCAGACCCGGATCGTTGTGCATGGCGTAGACCGCGCCGATCCCGAACCGATCAATCAGACCCTCCTCGATCATCGCGCGCGCCCCCGCGCCGCCCTCTTCGGCGGGCTGGAAGATCAGCGCGACGGTGCCGGCGAAGTCGCGTGTCTGGCAGAGGTACTGCGCAGCGGCGAGCAGCGTCGCCGTATGCCCGTCGTGGCCGCAAGCGTGCATCATGCCGGGCACCTTCGAGGCGTAGGGAAGGTTGGTCTTCTCGTCCATCGGCAGCGCATCCATGTCGGCGCGCAGACCGATCACCGGGCCGTCGCCCTTGGCGCCCTTGATCAGCGCCACGATGCCGGTCTTGGCGATGCCGGTCTCGATCTCGTCGACGCCGAAGCCCATCAGCTTCTCTTCCACGAAAGCGGCGGTCTTGTGCAGCTCGTAGAGCAGTTCCGGCTGCTGGTGGAGGTGTTGTCGCCAGTCTTTCGCGTCTCTTGCGATGCGGGCCATGTCTTCGGGCATGTCTGGTGCGTGACTCACGCGGGTCTCTCCTGTTGTGCCGATCCGGCGGCGCCCTGCGCGCTTGGCCTAGGGGAATGCCGGAGTCCGCGCCAAGCTTGCAGACGCGCGCGGCGAGTCCAAGCTGTTCAGAGCGAATCTTCGACCCGGAACCCCTCGGGGATGGCATCATGCCCGTCGAGCAGCAGATCGGCCATGACCTGCGCCACCTTGGGACCCATGCCGAAGCCGATCTTGAAGCCGCCGTTGGCGATAAAATGCCCCTCGCGCCCCGGCCAGGCACCGAGCATCGGCGCGCGGCTGCGCGCACGCGGGCGTACCCCGGCCCAGCGTTCTATCACCTCGGCGCCCTGCAGCGCGGGCACCGCCAGCGCCGCCCGGGCAATGAGCGCCTCGCATTGATCGTCCGTGGCGCTGGGATCGTCGAAGTCCCGCTCCGAGGTCGAGCCGACCGCCACGGTGCCATCCGCGTGCGGCACGACATGCAGCCCCTCGGCGTAGATCTGCGGCACCTCTCCCGCATCATAGCGCAGGCTCACCGACTGGCCCTTCACGCCGGTACCGACGTTCTTTCCGAGCGCCTCCGACAGCTCTTTCAAACCGCGCCAGCCGGTGGCCCAGAGCACCTGCCCCGCGTCCTCGGCCTCGGGCTGCACCTCGACCCCGCGCGCCGCGAGCGCCGCGACCAGCGCGGCGCAGGCCCGGCGCGGGTTCATCCGCGCGGTCAGCGTGTCGCGCACCAGCAGGCCCGAGGCGCTGACCGGCGCCCAACTTCCGGCCTCTGCCGCGGGGATCACCTCCCAGACGGCGTTGTCCTCCCAGAGCGCGCGCGCGGTGCCCTCGCGCCCGTGCGCCAGCGCCACCGCCTTGTCGTCTGCCAGCGGCTGCAGCCGCCCAAGCCGCCCGTACCCCGAGGAGACACCGCCCGCCGCCTCGACTCCGGACCAGAACTCTCCGGCCATCAGCAGGCTGTCGAACTGGAAAGCCTTCTTCGGGTTCCAGGTCTCGGGCACATGCGGGGCCAGAGCGCCGACCTGCCCTCCGCTCGATCCCGAGCCAGCGCCAAAGGGGTCCACGACCTGCACCGCCGCGCCGCGCAGCGCGCAGGCCCAGGCAATCGACAGGCCAAAAATGCCCGCCCCGCGCACCGTCACATCCACGCTCTTCTGGCTGCTTGCCATTCCGCCGACTCCGCTTCATGTAGGATCACAGTTCTAGGACAGGACCGCAGGATGAGCCAGCCCGACACCCCGGAGTGGCGCGACGGAGACGTGCCTGTCTCGCCGCGCTTCGACGATCCCTATTATTCGCTGGAAAACGGCCTGTCGGAGACCCGGCACACCTTCCACGCGGGCAACGATCTGCCGGCGCGGCTGCGGGACGGGTTCCACGTGGCCGAACTCGGCTTCGGCACAGGGCTGAACCTGCTGGCCACGCTGGCGCTCTGGCGCGCCGAGGGCATCGACGGGCAGCTTCATTTCACCACCTTCGAGGCCTTTCCGCTTGCCGCCGAGGACATGCTGCGGGCGCAGGCGGCCTTTCCCGAGCTGTCAGGGATCGCCGCCGAGCTGGCACCTTTCTGGCAACGCGATGCGCGCGAGATCACCCTGCCCGACCTGCAATTCACCATGATCGTGGGGGACGCAAGAGAAACCCTGCCCGCGTGGCAGGAGCTGGCCGACGCCTGGTTCCTCGACGGTTTCTCCCCGGCCAAGAACCCGGAGCTCTGGGGGCCCGAGCTGATGGCAGAGGTTGCTCGCCACACCGCCCCCGGCGGCAGCGCCGCCACCTATACCGCCGCGGGTCACGTGCGGCGGGCGCTGGCCGAGGCGGGCTTCGAGGTCGAGCGTCGCCCGGGCCACGGGCGCAAACGCCACATGACCGTCGCAAGGAAACCCTGATGGCCCAGCAGAACACGCGCCTCGGCATCTGGCTGATGGTGCTCACCACCTTCATCTTCGCCATGCAGGACGGGCTGTCGCGGCACCTGTCGGAGGCCACCAATGTCTACATGGTCACGATGGTGCGCTACTGGTTCTTCGCCGTCTTCGTTCTGACGCTGGCGGCGCGCAGCAAGGGCGGGCTCAAAGCCGCGGCGAAGAGCGGCCAGCCCTTCGTGCAGGCCTTCCGCGGCGTGCTGCTGGTGGTCGAGATCTGCGTCATGGTCTCGGCCTTCGTCCACCTCGGCCTGGTCGAGAGCCATGCGGTCTTCGCCTGTTACCCGCTGCTCATCGCCGCCCTTTCCGGACCGGTGCTGGGTGAGCGGGTCGGCTGGCGGCGCTGGACCGCGATCGGCATCGGCTTTGTCGGCATCCTCATCATCCTGCAACCCTCGGGCGGGGTGTTCTCGCCGCTGGCGGCAATCCCGCTGGTGGCGGCGCTGATGTTCGCCCTCTACGGGCTGCTCACCCGCCGCGTCGCCCGCAGCGACAGCGCCGCGACCTCCTTCTTCTGGACCGGTGTCGTTGGGGTGGCAACGGCGACGCTGATCGGCATGTGGTTCTGGGAGCCGATGAGCCTGCCCGACTGGGGAATGATGGCGCTGCTCTGCCTGACCGGGGCGACTGGCCATTACACATTGATCAAATGCTACGAGGTGGCCGAGGCCTCGGCGGTTCAGCCCTTCGCCTATCTTCAGCTGGTCTTCGCGGCGGCGCTGGGGATCGTGGTCTTCGGAGAGACGCTGCGGCCGAACGTGGCGCTCGGCACGGCGATCATCGTCTGCGCCGGGATCTTCACGCTGATCCGGGCGCGCAGGGCCGAGCAGCGCTGAGCCACCCGGCCCGCGCAAGTCAGGCCGGCTCTGGCTCCGCCTCGGAACGGGCCAGGTGCAGCGCTTCGTAGGATGGCGGGCGGATATCCAACACCCGCCCCTCACGCACCAGCAGCCGGTCGGACTGAGGCCGGGCGATGATCTGGTCGAGGCTCCAGGCATCAAGCACCATGAAATCGGCCCGGCGCCCGGCGCCGAGGCTGCCCGCCTCGAACCCGCAGATCGCCGCCGGAGCCCTCCCCGCCAGACCCGCACTGTCCCCGAACGGATGGTCGAGATGGCAGATCCGCACCGCCTCGCGCCAGGTGTCGAGCATGTCGTGATCGCCGTAGGCGTAGAAGGGATCGCGGCAATTGTCTCCGGCCACCGCCACCGGCACCCCGGCGGCACGCAGCTCGTGGATCGGCATCACCCCGCGCCAGCGCGGCGTGCGGCCCGGCACGCGGTCCTGAAGGTACATGTTGACCGTCGGCAGGGTGATCAGCGAGAGCCCCGCCGCCTTCACCAGCGCGATGGTGGCGTGCATCTCGGGCTCGGGCAGACGCGCGAGCGAGCAGCAATGGCCGCAGGTCACCCGCCCCTCGTAGCCATGGCGGATCGCGGCGCGGGCCACGTGCGGGAGGGCATCCGCTTCGGCGGCCTCGTCGACGTGCAGGTCAAGGTCGAGGTCGCGCTCCTTGGCCAGGGTGAAGACCCGGTCGAGAAGAGCCTCGATGTCATCAAGCGCACCATGGGTGCCGCCGGACGGGCGGGTCACCCCGCCGAGCAGCCCGCCGTGCTCGGCCACGATGTCGGCAAGGCGCACCGCGTAGTCCGCGCCCCAGGCATCGAAGGGCACCAGCGCCGAGGCTTGCAGCGCGACCCGCCCCTTCCAGGCCTCGCGGATTTCGGCAAAGGCGCCCCAGACGGTTTCGCCCTGCCCCTCGTGGCTGTCGAGATGGGTGCGGATCGCGGCGACGCCATGCGCCTCTGCGCAGGAGAGCCCGAAGTCCATGCGGTGGATCAGGTCGTCGTGCCGCCAATGGGCGATGCGGTCACGGGTCGTGGCCTCGCGCGCGCCGGGATGGGTGCCGCCGGAGCTGGGCGCGCGGCCCATCACGTGACCCTTGTCGAGATGGGTGTGGGCGTCGACCAGCATCGGCCAGACGTGCCGTC
Source organism: Salipiger sp. PrR007 (assembly GCF_010499845.1). Classification (NCBI taxonomy): domain Bacteria; kingdom Pseudomonadati; phylum Pseudomonadota; class Alphaproteobacteria; order Rhodobacterales; family Roseobacteraceae; genus Salipiger; species Salipiger sp. PrR007. Next base: position 109,335 of record NZ_JAAGOZ010000083.1, read on the forward strand.
CTTCAAGGCTCAGGCGCGGCGCATCCGCAGCGATCCCGCCCGGCGCCGCGACAGCAGCGATGCGCCCGGCGCGGATCAGCAGATCGACACGCGCGGTGCCGTCGGCGTCCACCGGGGCCCCGACGGGCGCACCCTCGGTCAACAGCGCGGCGGGGCAGCGCAACTGGGTGAGCAGCAGGTCTCCGCCTGCCGCGAACGCCTCTTCGAGGCGGCGGTGCATCTTGGTGGTCATCTCAGGTCTTTCCGTAGCTTGTCGGGGGCTCAGCTTTCGCCCTGCCCGAAGTGGTCCTTGATGGCCTGCATGAAGCCGTCCGCCGCCGAGCTGACCGCCCCGCGGCTGCGGTGCACGAGGCTGAGCCGCTGCCGTCCGGCGGCGGCCATCAGCGGCAGGAAGGCAAGATCGCCGTCGCGCAACTCCTGGTCGACGTCGACGCGGTTGAGAAAGGTCACATGCGGCGGGCGGCGCACGAGGCGCTTCATCATCTCGGTCGAGTTGGTTTCCACCACCGGCCGAAGATCGGCATTGGCCGGGGCGAGGTTCTCGATCAGCGGCCGCAGCGACAGCTGCTGCGAGGCCAGCACCAGCGGGTAGATCAGGCAGTCGGCGACGCGCACGTTCGGCTTGGCCGTGAGCGGGTGACCCGGCGCCACCACCGCGCCAAGCCGGTGCTGGAAGACGGCCGAGAGCTGCATGCGGTTGTCCTCGGGCAGGTTGTAGCCAAGGCCGATCTCGGCCTCGCCCGAAGCCACCATCTCCATCAGCTCGGAACGGTTGCAGACGGTGACCTTCAGCTCGACCCGCGGATGACGCTCGCAATACTCGGCCACCACGTCGCCAAGCCGACCGGCGGCGAGCGTCGCCATGGTGGCGACGGTAACCTCGCCGTGCGACAGGCCCTTCAACGCATGGATGCGCGCCTGCAGGCGGTCGTGGCCCTTCAGCGTCTCGCGGATATGGGCAATGAGCAGCTCGCCCGGGGCGGTCAGCTTCAACCCGCGAGGCAGGCGCTCGAAGATCGGTACGCCGAAGTCGGCCTCGACCTCGAGGACCTGCCGGTTGACCGCGGAGGCGGCGACATTCAACTCGCGCGCCGCCTTGCGGATGGAGCCCTGACGGGCGACCTCGTCGATGTAGCGCAGAGCGCGTCCGTGCAGCATGGACCTTCCAAAGCTGGGTCTGGCAGGGTTCTGCGCCCTGCCCTTTGTCGTGATGGTGTCACCCGAACGGCCCATGCTCAACGCCTTACTTCTTGGCGGCCTGGCTGGCGGCGAAGTTGGCATTGATGCGCATGGTCAGGTAGTCGCCCGCGGTGATCGGCTCGTACTTGCCCAAGGGACCCTGCATGACCGCGTCGCGGTTGGCCTGGCAGAAGAACGGCAGCGACAGGCGGCGGCCCTTGTACTCGCCCTCATAGGGCATGCGCACCCGGTGCAGCGTCGACTGCAGCTGATCGTCCGACCAGCGCATCAGCATGTCGCCGATATTGCAGGTGATGTAGCCGCGGCGCGGCGGCACGTCGGTCCAGGCATTGGAGCCCGCGTCCTTGCCCGGGCAGACCTGCAGCCCGCCCTCGCCTTCCTTCTGGTGCAGGATGGTGAGGCAGTCGAAGTCCGAATGCGCCCCGGCGCGCCAGGCCTTGAAGTCCTCTGGCTTGGCGTCTTCCATCGACATGTAGTGGATGAGCCGCAGCGTCGACTGGTACTGGTCCGACTCAGGGTCATGCGCATGGGTGAAGAAATCTTCGGCAAAGCCCATCTTAAGCGCAAAGCACGACAGGATCCGCATGCCCAGCTCCCAGTTCTGGCGCTCGAACTTCAGCGCGCGTTCCTTGAATCGGGGAAGCTCTTCCTCGGTCGGCCACTTGCCCTGCATCAGCGGGCGGGTGACCTGATAGCTTTCCTTGTTGTCGGGCGTGCCGGTGGAGGGGCGCACCTGCGCCTTGAATTCCCAACCGGCGTTGGTGCCCTTCGGCATCGGGTATTGCGCCTTCACCTCGGTCGGCAGCTCGAAGAACTCCCAGGCGGTGTCGAAGGCGGCGTCGATGTCTTGCTCGGGGATGCCGTGGTTGTAGACCTGGAAGAAGCCGATGCCCGTGGCGGCGTCCCAGAGGGCGTCGGCGATCTCGTGCTTGCGGGTGTCGAAGTCGGACAGATCGATGGCAGGGACGTCACGCTCGATGGTGCTGCCCATGCCGCCGATGGTGGTTTCCTTGTTCAGCTCGGCAAGATCGTAGTTGGTGCTCATTGCGGTCTCCAAAGTAGGGTGCCGGAAGGTCCGGCAGGGTGGGGAGCAATGTCCGGGCCGTGGCCTGACTGCTTCTACTCCGGGGGAAGGCACCGGGCGGCGGGCCGCCCAATGCGAAAGAGGTGCGCGAGGTCTCAACGCTTGCGCGGCAGGCTCCAGGGGAAGAGCAGCTTCTGCGCCCAGCTCACCGCCTGGAACAAGGCCAGTGACATGGCGGCGAGGACGAAGAGCCCGGCCCAGGCCTGCGGCAGCTTGAACATCGAGGTCGAGAACTGGATGAAGTAGCCGACGCCTGCGTCCGAGGCGCAGAACTCGGCCACAACCGCGCCGATCACCGCCAGCGTCACCGAGATCTTCAGCGCCGAGAAGATGTAGGGCACGGCGAAAGGCAGCCGGATCTGGGTGATTTCTCGAAAGACCGGGGCGCGCAGGCTCCGCGACAGCTCGATGAGTTCAGGCGGCGTGGCGGCAAGCCCGGTGGCGGTGGAGACCACCATCGGGAAGAAGCAGATCAGCGTGGTGATGACGATGCGCGGCGCATCCCCGGCCCCCAGAACCACGATGATGATCGGCGCGATGGCGACGACCGGCGTGGATTGCACGATAACCAACAGCGGGTAGAGCGTGCGGTTCAGCGCCGGCGAGCGCACCAGCGCGATAGCCAGAGGAATGGCGATGGCGATGGCCAGCGCGAAGCCCAGCAGCGCGACCCGCAGCGTTGCCCAGACGTGGCCGGCCCAGCGTTCCGCGCCGATGCTGGGGAAGGTCGAGAAGATCGAGCTCGGAGCCGGCAGCAGGTAGCTGGGGATATTCAGCGAGCGCGCGGCAAGCTCCCAGAGCGCGACTGTGCCGAGGATGGTGAGGATCGCGGCGACGCCCGGCGCGGCGAGGATGCGCCGTAGATCGGGGCGTTTGCTTTCGGGCTTGGAAAAATCTGGCATCGAAAGGCTCATCAGGCGGCATCCCTTTGCAGCAGCAGGTCGCGCAGGTGGGCGGCAATCTCGGTGACCGCCGGATCCTTGATCGTCTCGCGGCCACGCGGGCGGGCAACCGGCACCGGCAGCTCGGTCAGCACCGAACCGGGGCGACCGGTCATGACCAACACGCGGTCGGCGAGGAGCGCCGCCTCGCTGACGGAATGGGTGATGAAGACCACGGTCTTCGGGCGCTCGCCGAAGATGCGCAGCAGGTCGAAGCCCATTTCCTCGCGGGTCAGCGCATCGAGCGCCGAGAAGGGCTCGTCCATCAGCAGGATATCGGGGTCCATGTGCAGCGCGCGGGCGATCCCGACGCGCTGCTGCATGCCGCCGGACAGCTCGTCTGGCAGGCGCTTGCCAAATCCCTCGAGCCCGACCATGCGCAGCAGGTCCTGCGCCCGGTCGCGGTCGTGGCGGCCCACCCGTCCACGCTTGTGGCGGACGGGGAACAGCACGTTGTCTTCAATCGTGGCCCAGGGCAGCAGCGTCGGCTTCTGGAAGACGATGCCGATGTCCTCGCGCGGGCCGGTGACCCGCCGCCCGAACACCTCGACCGTGCCCGAAGTCGGTTCGAGCAACCCGGCGATCATGCGCAGCAAGGTGGACTTGCCGCAGCCCGAGGGGCCAAGCACGGCGAGAAACTCATGCCGGGCGACCTCGAAGCTGACGTTGCGCAGGGCCTCCACCCGGCCGGAGCCGGTCTCGAAGACCTGGCCCAGCCGGTCGAAACGAATGGCGGCGGGGGTTTCCATCAGCCTTCCCCGCCGGGCAGGAAATCGCGGGTCACGAAGACCTCGGGGTTCTGTGCCGCCCCGTCCAGTCCCTGCGCCTGCGACACGCGGTTCCATGTGGCGGCAAGCCGTCCCGGCTCGAAGACGCCGAGCCCGTCGGCCTCGGTCACCTCGTTGTACACCAGCGCCAGCATGTCGTTGAGCGAGCCGAGCACGTCGCCATGCTCCAGCTCCGGCACCATGTTGACCACGGATTGCGCGGCGTCTTCCGGGTTGGTCCTGCAGAACTCGATCGACTTCTTGAAGGCGGCGACGAAGCGCGCGGCGACGTCGGGACGTTCGGCGAGGAAGGCATCGTTGGCATTCAGCGACGCGGAGTAGAGTTCCAGGCCAGCAGCCGACCAGGGCAGCGCGATGATCTCCTTGCCCGCGTCCTTGCCCTGGCCCTGATAGCGCGAGAGGTCGGTCATCCAGGCGACGATGCCGTCGACCTGCCCGGTCATCAGCATCGGCCCGAGCGCGCCGGCGTCGGCTTTGGTCAGCTCGAAGTCGGCCTCGCTCAGGCCCACGTCCTTCAGCACCAGCGGGAGGTAGACGTTGGAAGAGGTGAAGGGCGACGTGGCGATCTTCTTACCTTTTGCGTCGGCGACGCTGTCGAAGCCGCTGTCCTTGACCGTGTAGAAGGCATGCGGTCCCTTGTTGAACACCGACATCACCGAGGTCACCCCGACGCCTTCCTGTGCCTTGGCGGCCATCAGCGCGCCGATGTCGGCCATGCCGATGTCGGACGAACCCGCCGCAAGGCGCGAGATCGCATCCGACGAGCCTCGGCCCGAGGCGATGGTGACGTCGAGGCCCGCATCCGCGCAGAAGCCCTGGTCGACGCAGACGTATATGGGCGCCTTGTCGCCCCCCGGAAGCCAGTCGAGCTGGTACGTGACCGGGTCCCCGGCAAGCGCGGTGGTCGCGCTGAGCGCGAGCCCGAGGGCCGTGAGCGTGGTGGACTTGGACAACATGTGGAGGTCTCTCCCTAGTGTGCTGATTTGTTGGACAGTTGCAGGTGGTCGATCTCGGCCTTGCCGATGCCCTCGGCGCGCATCCGGTCGCGGGCACAGCGCCGCCGTTCCGGATCCGCGCACATCAGGCAGGCCCGGCATTGGTGCGTCGCGAGATCCTTTGTTTCTATTTTATCTTTTTTAGCCCGGTAGTTGCTGGTCATATCTGGCCTCGTCAGAGTCGGAACTTCTGGCGAGCAATGTCCAGGATTTGGTCCAGACCGCTTCTACTCGTGGCCTCATTTATGGAACGCGCAAACCGGGCCGATCAACGGAAATTTCGCAGTTCTCAGGCCGCATGTTTTTTGAACAATTCCTGAGGGCGCGATGCGCCACTTCCGGTGGGTCGCCGAATCTCGGAGAAAACAAGTGATTTTCCGGCAATCTCTGCATGGCGCCCGGTTCTGCCGTCTCGGAGTAAGTGCACAAATTTAGAGCGTACGCATTTTCAGAACGCTTTTGGCGACAAATTCTCCCGCCGCGGGCCAGGCGCGGCGGCCTCCCTGCGTGGGCTTGAACCTATGCACGCGGCCCGCAGGCCCGCCCTAGCCCAGGCCCAGCACCAGCAACACGAGGGGAATCGTCAGCACGCCGAGCAGGGTCTGCGCCGTCACCAGCCCGGCCATGAGCGTGCCGTCCCCGCCCATCTGCCGGGTCAGCACGTAGGCCGTCGGCGCGGTCGGGATTGCCGAGAAGACCACCAGCACCAAGGCTTCCACCGGGCCGAGGCCGACGGCCGCCGCCACCAGCGCCGCGATGCCCGGAACAAGCACCAGACGCAGCGCCGCGTTGCCCGCGAGCGCCGGCAGATCCCCGCGCAGCGATCCCGGCCGGAGGGCCGCGCCGACGCACAAGAGGCCAAGCGGCAGACTGCCGCGCGCGAGCAACTCGAGGAAGCGGTCTGCGCCGAAGGGCAGCCCCGCGCCGACAAGCGCAAGCGCGATCCCGGCAAGGCAGGCAAGGATCAGCGGATTGCGCAGCATGGTCTTCAGCAGCACCCCGCGACGGCGCAGCACCTCAGCCTCGCTCAGCGCCACGATCGACAGCACGTTGACCAGGGGAACGGCGATGGCGAGATAAACCGCCGCGCGCGAGACGCCTTCGGGGCCGGCAAGGCTCGCGGTGATCGCCAGCCCCAGGTAGGTGTTGAAGCGCACCGCCCCCTGCAGCGCGGGGCCGAAGCGCGCCGCGGGTGTCGGCCAGAGGCGGCGTGCCAGCGCCATGCCAAGCGCCACGAGGCAGATCGTGGCGACGGTCGCCCCGCCGAGCTTCAGCAATTGCGGATCATCCAGCGGCGCGCGAAGCAGGCTCGACACGAGCAGGGCCGGGAACAGGAGGAAGTAGTTCAGGCGCTCCGCGGCGGGCCAGAAGCCCGGGTCGGGAAACCCCTTGCGGGACAGGAAAAACCCCAGGCAGATGAGCCCGAACAAGGGCCAAATGGTGATGAACAGCACGCCGCGACTCCAAGTATGCCGCCGTGGCACCCGGGCCGGACGGCGCCTCTCCCCTATAGCGCGGCCGTGGTGCGAGGTCAGCGGCCTTCTGCCCCTGGTCGCCTCAGCCTTCGCGGACCTACCATTGCCCGACTTCTTAGGATAGATTTCCCCAACTTCAGCCTTGGGAAGAAATCAATGCTCGACACCTACGATCGGAAGATCCTCGCACTGCTCCAGCGCAACGCCGAGATGCCGGTCACCGAGATCGCCGCCGAGATCGGCCTCACCACCACGCCCTGCTGGCGCCGCATTCGCAAGCTCGAGGAGCGCGGCTATTTCAAGCGCCGCGTGGCGCTGCTCGACGAGGAGAAGCTCAACGTCGGGGTTTCGGTTTTCATGGCGATCCGCACCAACCAGCACAGCCGCGATTGGGCGCGCGCCTTCGTCAAGGCGGCCGAGGAGATCCCCGAGATCGTCGACATTTTCCGTCTGGCGGGCGAGGTCGACTACATGCTGCGCGTCGTGGTTCCGGATATCGCGACCTTCGACAAGGTCTACCAGCGACTGATCCAGAAGGTCGAGATCCACGACGTCTCGTCGATGTTCGCGATGGAGACCATCAAGTCGAGCACCGAGCTGCCGCTCGACTACGTCTGAAGCCCGGCTTCAGGCCGCGCTGGCCGAGAAGATCGCCCGGGCGCCGTCCACCTCGTAGCTGCCCACGTGGGCCACCGCGTCGCGCGAGAGCGTGGCGACGCTCTGCAATATGAAATCCACCTCTGCCTCGCTCATCAGCACCGACAGGTTGAGCCGTACGAAGCCGGGTTTCTCCAGTTCCTGGCCCGACAGGATCGCCGCGCGGATCCGCGCCGCGGCCTCGGTGTCAAAGCCCAGCAGGCGCAGCACGTAGGGGCCGGCGCAGGCGCAGCCGCCGCGGGCCTGGATGCCGAACCGGTCGCTCAGCATCTTCGTGGCCAGCTGCTGGTGGATGTACCCGCCACGCGGGTCGCGCAGGCGAAAAGAGAGGACGGGGAGGCGCGCGGCCCCGGTGTTGCCGAGCAGCTCGATGCCGGGCTCGGCCTGCCATGCGACGATGGCGCGCGCGGCCAGTTCGGCGTTGCGCTGCGCCATGTGATCCGCACCGATTTCTTCCTTAACGATCACCGCCAGGGCCGCGCGGATGTCGCCGACGACATTGGGCGTACCCGCCTCCTCGCGCGCCTCCAGCGCGCCGGAATAGTCATGCCCGTCGGAGGACACGAAGCGCACGGTGCCGCCGCCGACCCATGTCGGATGCTCGGCGACCACAGCATCGCGGCGCAGCACCATCACGCCCGAGGCGCCCGGCCCGCCGATGAACTTGTGCGGCGAGAAGACCAGCGCGTCGATGCCTGCGCCCTGCTGGTCCATGGCCATCGGCAGGTAGGGCCCTCCCCCGGCATAATCCCAGACCATCAGCGCACCCGCTTCCTTTGCCCGGCGGGTGAGGCCCGCGACGTCGGCGATGATCCCCGAGACGTTCGAGGCCGCCGAGAAGGCGCAGATCACCCGGTCGTAGTCCGCCTTGTCGGCGAGCGCCGCATCGAGCGCGGCAAGCTCCGGCCCGCCGCCGCCCGCCTCGGGCAATTCGACCACCTCGGCACCGCTCTCGCGCCACGGCAGAATGTTGGAGTGATGCTCGTAGGGGCCGAGGATGACTTTCACCTTGCCATGGTCCGCGCCCAGCAGATGCACCAGCCGGTTGATCCCCGCCGTCGCCCCGCTCCCCGCGAAGATCACCGCGTGTTCGGGACCGGCGCCGCAATGGTCGGCAATGGTGGCGCGCGCGGCGGCCCGCAGCCGGGTCATGAATCCGCCGCAGAAGGACGCCTCGGTGTGGCTGTTGGCATAATAGGGCAACACGCTCTCGAGCAGGAACATCTCGAGCGTCTTCAGCGCCCGGCCCGAGGCGACGTAATCGGCGTAGACCAGCGGCTTGGGCCCGAAAGGTCCATCCACCATCGCGCCCTTGCCCACGAGGTCTTCGCCCATCCGTGCCACAGGCGGCAGGGCCTGACGGAAGGAGGTCAGCAGGGCGGTGGGATCTGTGCAGGACATGGGATGCTCTTCTGGCTCGATGGGGCAGCTTTGCGCGTTCAGCGCGGTTGAAAGCAGCCTAGCATCGGCAGAGGCGCAAGAGTTTCCAAATGCGCTCTCCTGGACCGCCGAACACAGCAATCTCATTCCAAGATTATGTCCGATATGAGCATAATATATCCCTCATGCGCCTCGCCGCGCCACCTCTGCCCTCATTGTCCGCGCTCCAGCCCACCTTGGCGGCGCGTTGCCCCTTCCCCGAGGAACAGGCTTGCGCGGTGCGCGCAAAGCGCCCTTCAATGCGCCTGACACCCGGGGGAGCGCGCCATGTCCTTTACCTTGAAACAACTCCGCTATTTCGTCGCCGTGGCCGAGAAGGGCTCGGTCATCGGCGCGGCGCAGATACTGTCGATCTCCCAATCGGCGGTGACGGAGGCACTGAAGAACCTCGAGGCCGATCTTGGCGTCACCCTTTTCGAGCGCCACGCGCGCGGCCTCGACATCACCCACAGCGGCCACCAGTTCCTGCGCCACGCGACGAAGATCCTGTCGGACGTGTCGGGCGCGCGGCGGGCCTTTCAGCGCGCACCGGGCACCACGCAGGGGCGGCTCAACATCGGGGTGACCTCACTGATGGCGGGCTACGTCATGTCCGACCTGCTGTCGCGTTACCGGCGGATGAACCCTGCGGTGGAGGTCTCGGCTCTGGAGGATCAGGGCGAATACCTCGAGCACCTGCTGATCGGGGGCGAGCTCGACGTGGCGGTCATGGTGATCTCCAACCTGCGCGACCGCATGGCGCTGCAATCCGAGATCCTCGACGTGTCCTCCTTCCGGCTCTGGCTGCCGCTGGGCCACAAGCTGACGGCCCGAGAGAGCATCGGCCTCGACGACGTGGCGCGCGAACAGCTCATCATGCTCAACGTCGACGAGATGGAGGAGGAGGCGGTGAAGTTGCTCTCGGCCTTCGGACGCAAGCCGCAGATTGCCTTTCGCACGCGGTCGGTGGAGGCGGTGCGCAGCCTCGTCGCCACCGGCGCGGGCGTGGCGCTGCTGCCGGACCTCGTCTATCGGCCGTGGTCGCTCGACGGCGACCGGATCGAGAGCCGCGACGTCTCGGGCAGCCTGCCGATCGTGCAGGTGGGCATGGTCTGGCGCAAGGGGTTGCCACTCTCGGAAGCGGTGCAGGATTTCCTGTCGCTGGCGCGGATGGGACAGGCGGAAAGACCGGGGCGTTTCTGAAGGGGCGAGCTATCGGTTTTTCCGAATGCTCATTTCTGATTTATGAATTTGCGAACGCAGCGACGGCGTCACATGATTTTCGTGCGGGAGAATGGCGCGTGGCCGAACGGCCGAAAGACGCCCCCGTGCCGCGGCGCAGGTCGCCACCGGCTCTGACACCAACAGCGAATTTCGGGCCGTCGCCCGAGCCGGGGACGTGTCTCGCACGGCCACCCGTCTCCTGCGGCCTGCCCACAGGGAGAGTGCAATGACCAACCGTTTCATCACCGCCGCAGTGAGCGCGATCACCGCCGCTTCGCTGGCGACGAGCGCCGTCGCGCAGATGACCGAGATCGGCGAGGGCGAAGGTGAGCTGTCGATCGTCGCCTGGGCCGGCTACATCGAGCGCGGCGAGACCGATGCCGCCTTTGACTGGGTGACCAAGTTCGAGGAAGAAACCTCCTGCAAGGTCTCCGTGAAAACCGCCAACACCTCGGACGAGATGGTGGCGCTGATGAACGAGGGCGGGTTTGACCTCGTCACCGCCTCGGGCGACGCCTCGCTGCGGATGATCGCCGGCAAGCGGGTGCAGCCGATCAACGTGGACCTCATCCCCTCGTGGAGCAAGGTGGACGACCGCCTGAAGGACGCGCCTTGGCATACGGTAGACGGCGAGCATTACGGCACCCCCTACATGTGGGGCCCGAACGTGCTGATGTACAACACCGAGGCCTTCCCCGAGGCGCCGACCTCGTGGAACGTCGTGTTCGAGGAAACAACCCTCGCCGACGGATCGAGCAACAAGGGACGGGTGCAGGCCTATGACGGGCCGATCCACATCGCAGACGCAGCCAATTACCTGATGGCGCACCAGCCCGAACTCGGGATCACCGACCCCTATGAGTTGAACGCCGACCAATATGCCGCCGCGCTCGATCTGCTGCGCGGCCAGCGCGAGCTGGTGAGCCGCTACTGGCACGACGCCTTCATCCAGATCGACGACTTCAAGAACGAAGGCATGGTCGCCTCGGGCTCCTGGCCGTTCCAGGTCAACCTGCTGCAGGCCGACGGCGTGCCCGTCGCCTCGGTGATCCCCGAGGAAGGCGCGACCGGTTGGGCCGACACCACCATGCTGCATGCCGAGGCCGAGCATCCAAACTGCGCCTACATGTGGATGGAGCACACGCTCTCGTCCAACCTGCAGTCCGATCTCTCGGTCTGGTTCGGCGCCGTGCCTTCGGTGCCCTCCGCCTGTTCGGACGGGTCGGGCATGCAGACCCAGGAAGGCTGCGACGCCAACGGCCTCGCGCAGTTCGACAAGATCAAGTTCTGGAAGACCCCGGTGGCCAAGTGCGAAAGCCAGGACGAATGCGTGCCCTACTACCGCTGGGTGTCCGACTACATCGGCGTGATCGGCGGCCGCTGATCGCCTTCCCTGACCTTCCCCGCGCCGCCACCCTGCGGCGCGGGCACAAGAACCGGAACACTCCCATGCCAGCCGTGAGCTTCGACCACGTCTCCCGCCACTTCGGGGCGGTGAAGGCGGTGGATGACGTCATCCTCGACATTGCCGAAGGCGAGTTCTTCGCCATGCTGGGGCCCTCGGGCTCGGGCAAGACCACCTGCCTGCGCCTGATCGCCGGCTTCGAGCGCCCGACGGCGGGCGACATCCGCATCTTCGGCGCCCCCGTTGCCGATCTGCCGCCCTACAAGCGGCAGGTGAACACGGTGTTCCAGGATTACGCGCTGTTCCCGCATCTCAACGTTCGCGACAACGTCGCCTACGGGCTGATGATCGCCGGGCGTGGCAAACGCGAACGCCACGCCGAGGCCGAGGCGGCGCTCGAGATGGTGCGGCTCGGCGGCTACGGCAGCCGCAAACCGTCCGAGCTGTCGGGCGGCCAGCGCCAGCGCGTCGCTCTGGCTCGCGCGCTGGTCAACAAGCCGCGCGTGCTGCTGCTCGACGAGCCGCTCGGCGCGCTCGATCTGAAGCTGCGCGAGCAGATGCAGGAAGAGCTGAAGACCCTGCAGCGCCAGCTTGGCATCACCTTTGTCTTCGTCACCCACGACCAGGGCGAGGCGCTGTCGATGGCCGACCGCGTGGCGGTGTTCAACGACGGCAAGATCATCCAGGTCGGCAGCCCCGAGGACATCTACTTCCGACCCGAGGTGCCCTTTGTCGCTGATTTCGTCGGCTCGTCGAACGTGCTGCCCGAGGCGCTGGTCGCCCGGCTGACCGGCGAGACCTGCCCGGCCGCGATCCGCCCCGAGCGTCTGCGGCTGACCTCCGAGGGGCCGCTGAAGGCGCGTGTCACCGGGCTCAGCTTCCTCGGCCTCAGCACGCGGGTCAGCTTCGACGCGGACGGCACCCGGCTCACCGCGCTCTTGCCGCAGGACGCGCTGCGCCCCCGCGAGGGCGACGAGGTGGCGTTGAGCTGGGCACCCGAGGATCTGCACCTGATGCGGGCCAGCCAGCGGGCCGGGGCATGAGCATGGTGGATACGAGCCCAACCGCGCAGGCTGGCCCTTCCGAAGGGCTTCTGACCCGGGTCTCCGACACGCTTTGGCGGCGTCCGACGCTGCTCTTGCTGATCCTGCTGACGCCGCCGGCGCTGTGGCTCGGCATCATTTACCTCGGCTCGCTCTTCGCGCTGCTGCTGCAGAGCTTCTTCTCGATCGACCACTTCACCGGGCTGATCAACCACGAGTTCACGCTGGCGACCTACGCCGAGCTCTTCACCCCGGCCAACTTCGACATCATCCGCCGCACGGTGGGCATGGCGGCGCTGGTCACGGTGGCCTCCGCCGCGGTCGCCTTTCCCATCGCCTACTATGCCGCGCGCTACGCCAGGGGCGCGTGGCGGGCGCTCTTCTACCTCGGCATCATGATGCCGCTGTGGTCGAGCTATCTGGTGAAGGTCTACGCCTGGAAGCTGATCCTCGCCAAGGAAGGCATCCTGACCTGGATCTTCGACGGGCTCCACCTGACATGGCTGCTCGACGCCTATCTCGCGCTGCCGGTCATCGGGGGCAACTCGCTCTCGGTCAGCCCCACCGGCACCTTCCTTGTCTTCGTCTACGTCTGGCTGCCCTACATGGTGCTGCCGATCCAGGCCGCGCTGGAGCGGGTGCCGACCTCGATGCTCGAGGCCAGCGGCGATCTCGGCGCGACACCCTCGCAGACCTTCCGCCACGTGCTGCTGCCGCTGGCGCTGCCGGGGGTGGTCGCGGGCTCGATCTTCACCTTCTCGCTGACGCTCGGAGATTACATCATCCCGCAGATCATCGGCACCTCGCGGCTCTTCATCGGCCAGGCGGTCTACCAGCATCAGGGCATCGCCGGGAACATCCCGCTGGCCGCCGCCTTCGCCGTGGTGCCGATCGTGATCATGGGCGTCTACCTCTGGATCGCCAAGCGCATGGGGGCCTTCGATGCACTCTGAGCGCGCCTCTCTGAAGCTCAAGATCGCCGCTGCCGCGGGCCTGCTGTTCCTACATCTGCCGATCCTGCTCATCTTCGTCTACGCCTTCACCACGGAAGAGAAATCCTTCCAGTGGCCGCCGCCCGGCTACACGCTGAAGTGGTTCGCGGCCACCTGGGACCGGCCCGACGTCTGGGAGGCGATGGCGCTCAGCCTCAAGGTCGCGGCGATTTCGACGCTGCTCGCGATGATCCTCGGCACGCTCTGCGCCGCCGCGGTGAGCCGCACGAAGTTCTTCGGTCGCGAGAGCATCTCGCTCTTGGTGATCCTGCCCATCGCCCTGCCGGGCGTTGTGACGGGCATCGCCCTGCGCTCGGCCTTTTCCATCGCCGAGGTGCCGTTCAGCACCTGGACCATCGTGCTCGGCCACGCGACCTTCTGCGTGGTGATCGTCTACAACAACGCCGTCGCCCGATTCCGCCGCACCAGCGGCAGCCTCATCGAGGCCTCGATGGATCTGGGCGCCAACCTCTTTCAGACGCTGCGGTACGTCATCCTGCCCAATATCGCCACCGCGCTGGTGGTCGGCGGCATGCTGGCCTTCGCGCTCAGCTTCGACGAGGTCATCGTCACCACCTTCACCGCCGGGCAGCAGCAGACGCTGCCGATCTGGATGCTCGAGGAACTGGTGCGCCCGCGCGAACGCCCGGTGACCAACGTGGTCGCCATGGTGGTGGTGCTGGTCACCCTGCTGCCCATCCTGGGCGCCTATTATCTCACCCGCGGGACCGAAGCGGTCGCCGGTCAGGGCAAATAAAGAACGGAAAGTAACGGAGGACATCATGCAGACCAAGATGCTGATCGGCGGCGCTCAGGAAGCCGGGAAAGAGACCGAAGAAGCGGTGCTCAACCCGCGCACCGGCGAGCTGATCGTGAAGATGCCCGAGGCGGACATGGATCAGGTGAACCGCGCCGTGGGCGCTGCCCGCGCCGCCTTCCCCGGTTGGGCGCGCACCACCGCGGCGCACCGCTCCGGCCTCTTGCTGGCGCTGGCCGACGCCATCGAGGCGCGGGCCGAGGAGTTCGTGGCGCTGGAATCGCTCAACTGCGGCAAACCGATCGACTGCGTGCGCGGCGACGAGGTGCCTGCGGTGGCCGACTGCTTCCGTTTCTTCGCCGGCGCCGTGCGCAACATGCACGGGCCCTTGGCGGGTGAATACATGGAGGGCCACACCTCGATGATCCGCCGCGATCCCATCGGCGTCGTCGCCTCGATCGCGCCTTGGAACTACCCGATGATGATGATGGCCTGGAAGCTGGCCCCGGCGCTCGCGGGCGGCAACACGGTGGTGATGAAGCCCTCGGAGCAGACGCCGCTGACCGCGCTTCTGATGGCCGAGATCATCGCCGGGATCTTCCCCGCAGGCGTGGTCAACGTGATCGTCGGCCAAGGCGCCACGGTCGGTAACGCGCTGATCAACCACCCGCAGGTCGACATGGTCTCGATCACCGGCGATGTGGCGACCGGGCGCAAAGTCCTGCAGGCGGCCTCGAAGTCGGTCAAGCGGACGCATCTGGAGCTGGGCGGCAAGGCCCCGGTCATCGTCATGGACGACGCCGATCTCGGTCGCGTCGTCGAGGGGCTGCGCGCCTTCGGCTATTACAACGCCGGGCAGGATTGCACCGCCGCCTGCCGCATCTACGCAGGCGCGAAGGTCTATGACAATCTGGTGGCGGATCTCTCCTCGGCCGTGTCCTCGATCACCTTCGACGATGCCGACGACACCAAGAACGAGATCCCGCCGCTCATCTCCCTGCGCCAGCGCGACCGGGTGGCAAGCTTCGTGCAGCGCGCCTCGGAGCTCAAACACATCGAGGTGACCACCGGCGGCGCCCTGCACGAGGGCTCGGGCTTCTACTACCGCCCCACGGTCATCGCGGGCGCCCTGCAGGAGGACGAGATCGTCCAGCGCGAGGTCTTCGGCCCCGTCGTCTCGATCACCCGCTTCGACGATGCCGACACCGCCGTGGCCTGGGCCAACGACAGCCAGTACGGGCTTGCCTCGTCGGTCTGGACCGAGAACATCGGCCGGGCGCTCGATATGTCGGCACGGCTGCAATACGGCTGCACCTGGGTGAACACCCACTTCATGCTGGTCAACGAAATGCCGCACGGCGGGCTCAAGCAGTCGGGCTACGGCAAGGACATGTCGATGTATGCGCTCGAGGATTACACCGTGGCGCGGCACGTGATGATTGCCCACTAGACATGCGCTGGGGCGGCCCCGCCGCCCCACGCCTCAGAGCGGGACGAAGCGGTATCCATCCTCCGCCCGCTCCACGTGGCCCATGCCGCCTTGCGACAGGTGGAAGCCGATGACCGGCATCTGTTCCTGCACCAGCCGGTCCATCAGCGCCACGCGGGTCTTCGCGCCCAGCTCCGGGTCCTGGTCAGAGTTCGCCTCCCATCCCGGTCGGGCAAACGCCACGTGGTCGTTGCCGATGGCATCACCAACGATCAGCGCCGCCGCCTGTCCTTGCCGCAGTTCGAACGCCATATGGCCGGGCGTGTGCCCCGGCGTGAGGATCGCCGCGAGGCCGGGCAGGATTTCATCGCCATCCTCGAAGCGCTCGATCCGATCCTCGATCACCTCCATCCTCCGCCGCGCGCCGATAGCGAAGATTTGGCGTTCGGCGCCGATGGACTCCACGGTCGCCGGATCCCACCAGTAGTCCCATTCCGCGCGGCCCATGAGGTAGCGGGCCTCTGGAAACGCGGGCTCGTCGAATTCGTCGAGAAGCCCCCAGATGTGGTCGGGATGCGCATGGGTGAACACCACTGCCGTCACCTGCTCGGGGGTGATCCCGGTGGCCTCGAGGTTGCCTTGCAGCGCCCCGGCGCTCTGCATGAAATCAGGCCCCGCGCCGACGTCGAAGAGCACGGTCTGCTCGCCATCCTGCCAGAGGGTCACGTTGCATTCGGGTGTCAGTCGCTGGCGGTCGATGTGCCGCGCGGCAAGGATCGACGCCAGCTCGGGCTCGGGCATGCCGTCGAAGACGAAGTCGCCGGGCAGCACGAGGTTGCCGTCGCTTACGGTGAGCAGCCGGCCCGTGCCGAGCTGGGTCTCGGCGATCAGCCTACGGGGCAGCAGCGGCGCGAGGCCGGCGGCCGCGGCGGTTTGCAGCAGGTGTCTGCGGGTAAGTGGCATGGTCTCTCCTCCCATTCACACATTCGCATTCTATGATGCAAATCGTGGGACGGGAAGAGCTGAATGCGTCGCTACTCTGCGGGCGCGAAACCGACGATAAGCTGGCGTAGCCCGATCGCCGCCCCCGCGAAGATCGACAGCAGCGCGACGGGGGCGCTGAACGACAGCAGGGAGAAAGCGCTCAGCCCCTGCCCGACGCTGCAGCCCGCGGCCAGAACCGCCCCCGGGCCCATCAGCGCCGCGCCGAGGATCTGCCGTTTCAACTCGCGCGGGTCCTCGCAGGCCTCCCACCGGAAGTGCCCCTTGCGCAGCGAGCCGAGGAAGGCGCCGATCAGAACGCCACCCACTGAGCCCACGGCAAAGCCGGGCGCCGCCGCCGAGGCCGTCATCAGCCACAGAAGGGTCTCGCCAAGCGGGCGCGCGAAGGAATGGCTCTCGACCGAGGTTGCGCCGAAGCTCTGCGTCGCGGCCATCTGCGTGCCGACCCAGCCCGAGGTTACCGCGAGTCCAACCACCACGCCCCAGAAGATGTGCCGCCCGGCGCGCGCCATGCCGCCGCCCGACAGCGAGAGTGCGACCAGCGCCCCGCCCACCACCAGCCCGGTCAGCAGCGGTGCGCCGGTGACCTGCGACAACGCTTGCGGCGACGTGGCCGGTGCGTCGGGAAAGACGGTGATCCGCAGCAGCGCCAGCGGGCCGGAGAGGGTGACATAGGCGGTCAGCCCCATAACGACGACGATCACCAGCGAGCGCAGGTCTCCGCCGCCAAGACGCGCCAAAGCGCCGTAGCCGCAGTTGCCCGAGAGCGCCATGCCGTAGCCGAAGAGCAGCCCGCCGAGCGCGGTGCCGGGCAGCGACCATTGCCGCGAGAGATAGAAAGTCTCGCCGGCGTCGAGCCATCCCGCGGAAATCGCGGCCTGCGTGGCGATCACCGCCGTGCCGATCGCAAGCCCCCACATCCTCAGACGCCGGGTGTCCGAGGAATAGAGCGCGTCCTCGATCGCGCCGAGCGTGCAGAAACGCCCGAGCCGGGCGGCAAGGCCAAGTGCGATGCCTCCAAGAAATCCCACGAGCGCCGCCAGCGCGGCGCCGTCACCAAAATCGAACATTCCGACTGTCGCTCCCTTCCGACCGCCAGCATGCGCCGCCGGTCACTCCTCCCGACAGAACAGGTCGTAGATGACTTCCATGATCTTCTTCGGACGGTCATCCGTCAACGAGTAGTAGATCGTCTTGCCGTCCCGCCGCGGGGTGACCAGCCCCTCGAGCCGCAGCCGAGAGAGCTGCTGCGAGACCGCCGACTGCCGCGCCGAGAGCAGATCCTCGAGTTCGGTGACCGATTTTTCGCCCGAGGCAAGGTGGCACAGGATCATCATCCGCCCGCCGTGGCTCATCGCCTTGAGCAGGTTCGACGCCTCTTCGGCTTTTTCCATGAACCGGTCCATTTCCGGCTCGCTCATACCCTCGTCAAAGACGGGGAGGTGGGCTGCGTTCGACATCGGCGTCATCCGTTTATCTGCGCGGGAGGTGGCGCGGGCGAGGCGGAAACCTCTTCGATCAGGCGGGCAAGCAGTGCCCAGAAAAAGTCTTGTCCAGGATAGCCTTCGATTCGTCCGGTTTCCATCCCGTCCGTCACCAGAATGAACGTTGGCGTAAAGGCAACGGGCCGCGCGAGGTCAATATCTTGCGGCAAGTCACGAATGTCGGCCCGGCGCAGCGGCGCGGCCTGCCCCTCTGCGGTCTTGGGATAGATCGGCGCGATTTCTTTGTCCCAGGCCTCGCAATAGCGGCAACCAGCCTGCTCGGCCATGAGCAGCAGGGTCTCGGCCCGCAGAGGCAGGGGCAGGATCAGAAGGAAGAGGAGAAGAAGTCGCATCTAGGGTGTTCCACAGTGGATTGACCAAGAGCCTATCACATACGTAACGTTATATGCGAATATGTATTGAAGTAGGAGCGTCGCAAGCATGTTTGATGTCACTTTCTTAGGCGCTTTCCTTGCCGGACTGCTGTCTTTCCTGTCACCCTGCATTCTGCCGATCGTGCCCTTCTACCTGTCCTATCTTGCCGGACAGGGGGTGCATGTGGTCGCCGAGACCGGCGTCGTGCCGCCCGGGCTGCGCCGCCGCGCGGTGACCGGAGCGGTGCTTTTCGCGCTCGGGGTGATCACCGTCTTCATCGGACTGGGCGCCACGGCCACCGTTTTCGGCCAGATGGTCCGCGAATGGTTCGGTGTGCTTCGTTGGTTTGCTGCTGCAATCATCATTTTGATGGGGCTGCATTTTCTCGGCGTGCTGCGCATTCCCCTGCTCTACCGGCAAGTCCGATCCGAGGCCCGGGGCGCAACCGGTTTCGTAGGCGCCTACGTCATCGGGCTGGCCTTTGCCTTCGGCTGGACCCCCTGCGTAGGTCCGGTGCTGGCGGCAATTCTCTTCACCGCCGCCGGGCAGGACACCGCGCAGCACGGCGCGCTGCTGCTGCTCACCTATGGCATCGGGATGACCCTGCCCTTCGTGCTGGCTGCCGCCTTCATCGGCCCTTTCCTGCGCTTCATGGCCCGCTTCCGCCGCCACCTCGGGCGGGTGGAAAAGGCGATGGGAGTGCTGCTCATCCTGTTCGGCGCTCTGATCGCGACCAACAGCGTCAACCTGATCGCCGCCTGGCTCATCGACACCATCCCATGGTTCAGCCGCATCGGCTGACCTTGCCCACTCCAAAGGAGGAGAGTGATGACACGACTGTTCCCCGCGCTGGCCTCGGCGGCGTTGATCGCGCTGGCCACCGCCCTGCCCGCGCCCGCCGCCCAACTCGGCGACGACGGGCTGCACAAGGCGCCCTGGATGCACGACACCTTCAAGGATCTTCGCGAGGACCTGGCCGAGGCCAATGCTGCCGGTCAGCGCCTGCTGATTCTCATCGAGCAGCGCGGCTGCATCTACTGCACCAAGATGCACGAGGAGGTGTACCCGCAGCCGGACATCGAGAGGATGCTCTCCGAAGATTTCTTCGTCATCCAGATCAACATGTTCGGCGATGTGGAGGTCACCGACCTCGATGGCACGGTGCTGCCCGAGAAGGACATGGTGCGGCGCTGGGGAATGCTTTTCACCCCCACGATGATCTTCCTGCCAGAGGAGCTGAAGGAGGTGCCCGCGCCGCAGGCTGCGGTGGCCGTCATGCCCGGCGCCTTCGAGAAGAGCACCACCCGCCACATGCTGCAATGGGTGCTGGAGAAGGGCTACGATGGCGACGAGCCGTTCCAGAAGTACCACGCTCGGAAACTTGAAGAGGGCCGCGCAAAGAACTGACAACGCTCGACAGTTACAGGCCAAAGCACAGGCGGCGCCTTGGTTGAGAGGTCCCGAAGGACGGCGCTGTCGGATGGCGTACATATCTTTAAATTCACGGCTATGAATTTGTTGTTGCAAAAACCTTGATGTGTGCCGTAGCATTCAAGTCATGGAAGGGGAGGAGACATGAAAACAACGGTCGCACTTGCGTCCGTCATCGGGATCGTTGCGTCTGCCGTGCTGGCAGACACGACAGCTCCAGATGACGTCAGCTTCACCGAATACGGCGAGGTAGAGGCCTCGCTGTCCGGCACCGCGGGCGATCCCGCGAAGGGTGCCGAAATCATGACCACCAGGTCGAAGGGCAACTGCGTGGCCTGCCATGCGGTCACCGCGCTGGCCGACGCGCCGTTCCACGGCGAGGTAGGCCCAACGCTCGACGGCGTCGGCGGATATCGCTCCGAGGCCGAGCTGCGCGGCATCGTCGCCAACGCCAAGAAGATGTTCGACGGCACGGTGATGCCCGCCTTCTACAAGACCAGCGGCTTCATCCGGCCCGGCGACGGCTACACCGGAAAAGCCGCGCCCGATGACCTGCCGCCGATCCTCTCCGCCCAAGAGGTGGAGGACGTGGTGGCCTTCCTGATGACCCTTCAGGA
Organism: Salipiger sp. PrR007; assembly: GCF_010499845.1. Classification (NCBI taxonomy): domain Bacteria; kingdom Pseudomonadati; phylum Pseudomonadota; class Alphaproteobacteria; order Rhodobacterales; family Roseobacteraceae; genus Salipiger; species Salipiger sp. PrR007. The sequence goes on from NZ_JAAGOZ010000083.1 coordinate 129,653, forward strand.
CAGCTGAGAGAGGAGACGGCATGAGCCTGACCAGACGAGATACCTTTGGGCTTGCCCTTGGCGCCATGGCGCTGACGGTCCTGCCCTTCCGCGCCAACGCCTCGGTCGACGACCTGATCTCCGAGTTCACCGGCGGTGCCGACATCGGCGACAGCGGCGTCGAGCTGACCGCGCCGGAGATCGCCGAGAATGGCAACACCGTGCCGATCAGCGTGGATGCGCCCGGCGCGTCCGAGATCCTGGTGCTTGCCGCTGGCAACCCAACCCCCGCCGTCGCCACTTTTTCCTTCGGCCCGCTGGCCGGCTCGCGCATGGCCTCGACCCGCATCAGGCTTGCCGGCACGCAGGACGTGATCGCGGTGGCGAAGCTCGAGGACGGCAGTTTCGCGCGCACCGCCAAGACCGTGAAGGTCACCATCGGCGGCTGCGGCGGCTAAGAGGAGACAAGACAGATGGCATCCGGAGTGAAACCCCGCGTCAAGGTTCCCAAGTCCGCGTCCGCGGGCGAGGTGATCACCCTCAAGACACTGATCAGCCACCCGATGGAAAGCGGCCAGCGCAAGGACAAGGAGGGAAACCTTATCCCGCGCTCGATCATCAACCGCTTCACCTGCGACTTCAACGGCCAGAACGTCATCGACGTGAAGATGGAGCCGGCGATTTCGACCAATCCCTACTTCGAGTTCGAGGCGCTGGTGCCCGAGGCCGGGGAATTCACCTTCACTTGGTACGACGACGACGGCTCGACCTACACGGACACCAAGCCGATCGAGATCGCCTGATACACGGCGGGACGCCCGGAGAGGAGCCGGGCGCCCGATACCGTCTTGCCCGTCCCCATGCCGGCCGGGCCAACTTGAGGGAGGAGACACATGACACGCAAGGCGATTGCGCTCACCGCGCTCGCCCTGCTGGCCGCACCGCTGGTGGTGCAGGCTGGCGGGCCGGATGACGACGAGCTCGTCATCAACGGCGAGATCGAGATCACCACAAAGGCCCCCGCCCCGGCGTTCCTGTCGGAGGTGATGGACGAGGTCATCTCGGGCTGGCACTTCCGCTCGGACGAGACCCAGGAACTGGAGCTCGACGACTTCGACAACCCCGGAATGATCTTCGTCGATCAGGCCCGCGAGCAATGGGATATGGTCGACGGTACCGAGGGCGAGAGCTGCGCCTCCTGCCACGGCGCACCCGAGGAGATGGCCGGGGTCAAGGCCAGCTATCCCAAGTGGAACGACGCGGCCGAGGAAGTCCGAACCCTGCAGATGCAGGTCAACGGCTGCCGCACCGAGCGCATGGGGGCCGAGCCCTGGAAATACGACAGCGCCGACGCGATCAACATGGAGGCGCTCTTGGCCTCGGTGTCGCGCGGGATGCCGGTCGACGTGGCCATCGACGGCCCGGTCGAGGCGGTCTGGGAGCAGGGCAAGGAACTCTACTACACCCGCACCGGCCAGCTCGAGCTTTCCTGCGCCAACTGCCACGAGCAGAACTACGGAAACTACATCCGCGCAGACCATCTCAGCCAGGGCCAGATCAATGGATTCCCGACCTACCGGCTGAAGAACGCGGCCCTCAACGGGGTGCAGTCGCGCTTCAAGGGCTGCGTGCGCGACACCCGCGCCGAGACCTATTCGCCGGGCAGCCCCGAGTTCATCGCGCTCGAACTCTACGTCGCCTCTCGCGGCAACGGCCTGTCGGTCGAAGGCCCCTCCGTCCGCAACTGAAGCCAGCCCCGCGCGAGCTGCTCGCGCGGGGTTTCTCTTCCCAAACGAATTCACGCATTTGAATGCGTACGAGGATACCCCGATGATCTCCCGACGTGATTTCCTCCAGGTCTCCATGGCTGCCGCGGCGGCCTATGGCGGCTCCGGCTTCGGCAACTGGGCACGGCTCGCGGCGCAACAGCGCCTGACGCAGGACGACCTGCTGGCCATGCCAGCCTTCGGGAATGTCTCGCTGATCCACATCACCGACATCCACGCGCAGCTGAAGCCGATCTATTTCCGCGAGCCTTCCGTCAACATCGGCGTCGGCGGCAACCACGGCGAGGTCCCCCACCTCACCGGTGCCGAGTTCCGCAAGATGTACGGCATCGAGGACGGTTCCCCCTCCCACTACGCCCTCTCCTCGGGAGATTTTACCGCCCTCGCCCGCGGCTATGGCCGTGTCGGCGGCATGGACCGGGTGGCGACCGTGGTGAAACAGATCCGCTCCGAGCGCCCGGACGCGCTGCTGCTCGATGGCGGCGACACCTGGCACGGCAGCTATACCTGCTACCAGACCGCCGGGCAGGACTGCGTCAACGTGATGAACCTGCTGAAGCCCGACGCGATGACCTTCCACTGGGAGTTCACCCTCGGCTCGGACCGCGTGCGCGAGATCGTCGAGGGGCTGCCCTTCGCCGCGCTCGGCCAGAACATCTTTGATGCCGAGTGGGACGAGCCCGCCGAGCTGTTCCAGCCCTACAAGTTTTTCGACCGTGGCGGCGTGAAGATCGCCGTCATCGGCCAGGCGTTCCCCTACCTGCCGATCGCCAACCCATCTTGGATGTTCCCCGAGTATTCCTTCGGCATCCGCGACGCGCGCATGCAGGAGATGGTCGACGAGGTCCGCGCGGCCGGCGCCGAGCTGGTCGTGGTGCTCAGCCACAACGGCTTCGACGTCGACAAGAAGATGGCCGAGAGGGTCACCGGCATAGACGTGCTGCTCTCGGGCCATACGCACGACGCGTTGCCCGAGCCGGTGCTCGTGGGCGAGACGATCCTGATCGCCTCGGGCTCCAACGGCAAGTTCGTCTCCCGCGTCGATCTCGACGTGCGCGATGGCCGGATGATGGGGTTCCGCCACAAGCTGATCCCGATTTTCTCGGATGTGATTGCCGCCGACCCCGAGATGACTGCGCTCATCGACGCGCAGCGCGCGCCCTATGCCGAGCAGCTGTCCGAGGTCATCGGCCATACCGACACCACGCTCTACCGCCGGGGCAATTTCAACGGCACCTGGGACGACCTGATCTGTGACGCGTTGCTGACCCAGCGCGACGCGCAGATCGCCCTTTCTCCCGGCGTGCGCTGGGGACCATCGCTGCTCGAGGGCGACCCGATCACCCGCGAGGACCTGTGGAACGTCACCTCGATGAGCTACCCCGAGGCCTACCGCTCTGAGATGACCGGCGCGTTCCTGAAGACCGTGCTGGAAGACGTCGCCGACAACATTTTCAACCCCGATCCCTACTACCAGCAGGGCGGCGACATGGTCCGCGTCGGCGGGCTCGGCTACCGCATCGACGTGAGCGCCCCGGTAGGACAGCGCATCTCGGACATGACGCTGCTGGGGACCGGCGAGGCGATCGACCCCGCGAAGAGCTACACCGTCGCCGGCTGGGCCAGCGTCAACGAGGGCACCGAGGGCCCGCCGATCTGGGACGTCGTGGAAAGCCACATCCGCAGTTTGGGCCGCGTGCAGCTGGACGAGAACACCTCGGTCGAGGTGGTTGGCGCATGACGCAGGACCCCAAAAGAACAAAGGAGGACAGAATGAGCGAGCCGAAGACATCGCGCCGTGCCTTCCTGCAGGGGGCCGCCACCGTGGCCGTGACCGCAGGGGCCGCGCGGGCCGCAGAACCCGATCCGCTGATCACCGAGGTGCAGCCCTGGGCGCAGGGCCTCGGCGACGGCGTCGATGCCACCCCCTACGGGCTGCCGATCCGCTTCGAGGACGACGTGGTGCGCCGCAACGTCCCCTGGCTGACTGCCGACCCGATCAGCTCGATCAACTTCACCCCGATCCACGCGCTCGATGGCACGATCACACCGCAGGGCTGCGCCTTCGAGCGGCACCACTCGGGCGCGATCGAGCTCAGCAAGAGCGATTACCGCCTGATGATCAACGGGCTGGTCGATAGACCGCTCATCTTCACCTACGAAGATCTCGAGCGCTTCCCGCGCGAGAACCACGTCTACTTCTGCGAGTGCGCCGCGAACACCGGCATGGAATGGGCGGGCGCGCAGCTCAACGGCGCGCAGTTCACACACGGCATGATCCACAACATGGAATACACCGGTGTGCCGCTGCGCACCCTGCTGCGCGAGGCAGGCCTGCCCGCGACCACCGACAAATGGGTCTATGTCGAGGGCGCAGATGCGTCCTCCAACGGCCGCTCGATCCCGATGGACAAGGCGCTCGACGACGTGCTCGTCGCCTTCAAGGCCAACGGCGAGGCCCTGCGCAAGGAACACGGCTACCCGGTGCGCCTCGTGGTGCCCGGCTGGGAAGGCAACATGTGGGTGAAATGGCTGCGCCGCATCGAGGTACTGGACGGCCCCGTCGAGAGCCGCGAGGAGACCTCCAAGTACACGGACACGCTGGCTGACGGCACCTCGCGCAAGTGGACCTGGGTGATGGACGCGAAATCCGTGGTCACTTCGCCCAGTCCGCAGGCGCCCATCAAGCACGGCCACGGCCCGCTGGTGATCACCGGCCTCGCCTGGTCCGGCCACGGCAGGATCACCCGCGTCGACGTCTCGATCGATGGCGGCAAGAGCTGGCAGACCGCGCGGCTCGCCCGCGAGGGTGAGACCAAGGCGCTCACCCGCTTCTATCTCGACACCGAGTGGAATGGCGAAGAGATGTTCCTGCAGTCCCGCGCCATGGACGAGACCGGCTACGTGCAGCCCACCAAGACGCAGCTGCGCGAGGTGCGCGGCGAGAACTCGGTCTATCACAACAACTGCATACAGACCTGGTGGGTCAAACCAAACGGGGAGGCCGAAAATGTCGAAGTCTCTTAAACTCTACGCCAGCGTCTTCGGCGGCATCGCGGTCACCCTGACCCTCGCGGTCAACTTGGCCGACCGTTTCGTGGCTCAGGCGCCAGCAGACCTGCGGAGCCTGACCCCGCTTGAGTTCGCCGCGCCCGCTGTCCCAGCGGGCGGCCTCGTCGCCGCCGCCGAGGCAGGCGAAGCGCCCAAAGACGGCCCGCTCGGCATCGGCCGCGAAGCCCTGCCCGAAGAGATCGCCGCCTGGAACCTCGACGTCTCGCCCGACGGCACCGGCCTGCCGCCCGGCAGCGGCTCGGTCGAGGATGGCGAGATGCTCTTTTCCGAGAACTGCGCCTCCTGCCACGGCGAGTTCGCCGAAGGGTCCGGCAACTGGCCGAAGTTGGCAGGTGGCGAGGACACGCTGGCCAACAAGGACCCGGTGAAGACCGTGGGCAGCTACTGGCCACACCTGTCGACCGCCTGGGACTACGTGCACCGCTCGATGCCCTTCGGCAACGCGCAGTCGCTGGAGCCGGACGAGGTCTATGCCATCGTCGCCTACATCCTCTATTCGAACTTCATCGTCGACGAGGATTTCACCCTCTCGAACGAGACCTTCTCCGAGGTGGTCATGCCCAACGCGGGCGGCTTCATCATCGATGACCGGCCCGAGACCGAATACCCGCAATGGACCGGCGAGCCCTGCATGACGGATTGCAAGGACAGCGTCGAGATCACCATGCGCGCCACGGTGCTCGACGTGACCCCGGACCATGGCAACGACGAGGCCGCGGCTGAACCTTCTGCAGAGGCCCCCGGCGAAGAAGTTGAACTGGCCTCTGCCGACATTGGCACCGAGGCCACGGGGATCGCAACGGATGCCGCAGCCGAGCCCGCGCCCCCCCCTGCTGCCGCCGACCCCGAGTTGATCGCCGCCGGAGAGAAGGTGTTCAAGAAGTGCATGTCCTGCCACGCTGTGGGCGACGGGGCGAGGAACAAGTCTGGCCCCGAGCTCAACGGCATCGTCGGGCGCGGCATCGGCTCGATCGAGGGCTTCCGCTACTCCAAGCCCTTTGAGGAGGCGCACGGCGCCGGCGAGACCTGGACCCTCGAGCGGCTGCACGCCTTCCTCGAAAAGCCAAAGGAAGCGATGAAGGGCACCAAGATGTCTTTCCCCGGACTGCGCAAGCCCGAGGATATCGACGCGGTCATCGCCTATCTCTCGACCTTCGCCGAATGACAGACAGCCCGGCCGCGGAACTCCGCGGCCGGGTCTTTCACCACGGAGACCCGCCATGCTCAGAACGCTTGCCCTGCTGATCACCCTGCCGGCCGCCGCCACGGCGCAGGAGGTCATCACCCACGCCTATGACGGCAGCTTCGAGGAAGCGACTTTCGCGCTCGAGAATGCGATCATCGGCGAGGGGCTGGTGGTCGATCACATCAGCCATGTCGGCGAGATGCTGGCCCGGACCGGCGCCGACATCGGCGCCGAGACCCATCTTTTCGATGCCGCCGACGTGTATCTCTTTTGCTCCGCCACCACCTCGCGCGAGGTGATGCAGGCGGATCCGGAAAACCTTGCGTTCTGCCCCTATGCGATGTTCGTCGAGAGCCGGGGCGCCGAGACCAAGATCGGCTACCGCAGCTTTGCACGCGAAAGCATGGCGCCGGTCAACGCGCTGCTCGCCCGCATTGCCGCCGCCGCCACGGAGTTCTGAGCATGTATGATGCATTGTTCCGCACCCAGCTCGACAGGCTCAAGGCCGACGGCAACTACCGCCATTTTGCCGAACTGCAACGTCTACGGGGGGCCTTTCCCGCTGCCACCCACCACGGCGCGCACCGCGAGGTGACCATCTGGTGCTCGAACGACTATCTCGGCATGGGCCAGCACCCGGCGGTGCTTGAGGCGATGCACACCGCGCTCGACACTTGCGGCGCTGGCGCGGGCGGCACCCGAAACATCTCTGGCACCACCCACGAGCACGTGCTGCTCGAGGCGGACCTGGCCGAGCTGCACGGCAAGCAGGCGGCGCTGCTCTTCACTTCCGGCTATGTGTCGAACTGGGCCAGCCTCGGTACGCTCGGCGCGCGCATTCCGGGTCTGGTTATCCTGTCTGACGCGCTCAACCATGCCTCGATGATCGAGGGCATCCGGCAGTCCAAGGCAGAGCGGATCATATGGAGGCACAACGATCTGGCCGATCTGGAACGCCACCTCGCCACCCTGCCTCTCGACCGGCCCAAGCTGATCGCCTTCGAAAGCGTGTACTCGATGGATGGCGACATCGCTCCGATCGCTGGGATCTGCGCGCTGGCCGAGCGCTACAACGCGATGACCTATCTCGACGAGGTCCATGCCGTCGGCCTTTACGGACCGCGCGGCGGCGGCATCGCCGAGCGCGAAGGCCTGATGGACCGCATCGACGTGATCCAGGGCACGCTGGGCAAGGCCTATGGTGTGGCCGGTGGTTATATCGCCGCGTCGGCGACGCTCTGCGACTTCATCCGCAGCTTCGCCTCTGGCTTCATCTTCACCACCGCGCTGCCGCCCGCCGTCGCCGCAGGAGCCCGCGCCGCCGTGGCGCACCTGAAGCGCTCGCAGCGCGAGCGCGCCGCGCAGCGCCGGGCGGTGGCCAGCGTGCGCGAGGGGCTCGACCGGATCGGCGTGCCGCATCTGCCGAACCCCAGCCACATCATCCCGGTGATGGTCGGCTGCCCGCAGAAATGTCGCTACATCTCGGACCGGCTGCTCGACGAGCACGGCATCTACATCCAGCCGATCAACCATCCCACGGTGCCGCGCGGCACCGAGCGGCTGCGCATCACCCCCGCGCCGGTCCATTCCGCCGAAGACATCCGGCGGCTTCTTTTGGCGCTGGAGTCGCTTTGGGCCGAATGCCAGCTGGCGCGGAGACCTATTGCGGCGCAGTAAGGCCGAACGGTTTCCGACAAGAGCGCCGCGTGCCGCGCAGCGCTCTATTTTGACATGAATGCTTCACTTTAAATGCACTTTAGAATTGCGGGAATTCGTTGACGAATCGCACATTGGGCCCGCAGCTTTCCTGAGGTCCACCCGGAGGAACTCCGTCAGCAGGCGGAGTGTGGAGGGCTGATTTAGGGAGAAAACTATGAAAGCCAATCATTTCGTTTCAAGTCTTCTATTTTCCACCATCCTGACGACGCCGGTCCTTGCGCAGGACAATATGGACAAGCTGTCCAACATGCAGCGGACCGATGCCGCCTTCACCTTCATCGACCAGGAGGGCGAACGCGCCGACGCGCTGAAGGAAATCCTGCCGCATATCAACGTCCCCGACGGCTTCGAGGTCAGCCTCTATGCCGTGGTGCCGGATGCCCGCTCGATGGCTGTCGCGCCGCAGGGCACCGTCGTTTTTGCAGGGACCCGCAAGGACAAGGTCTGGTCGATCGTCGACCGCGACCGCAACCGCGTGGCGGATGAGGTGAAGGACTTCGCGCCCTCGGTCACCTTCGACGTGCCGAACGGGCCGTGTTTCTCGCCCGACGGTTTCCTCTATATCGCCGAGCGCAACCGGGTGCTGACCTTCCCGGCGGCGGAGTTCTTCTTCGAGGGGCCGGACCCCGCGGTGGGCGAAGTGATCGCCAAGGGCGAGCTGATCCCCGCCGAGGAAGAGAGCTTCAACCACACCGCCCGCGTTTGCCGCGTCGGACCGGATGGCAAGCTCTACATCTCGCTCGGCCAGCCGCACAACATCCAGCCCAAGGACAAGCTGGAGATGTACGACAAGATGGGCATCGGCGGCATCATCCGGGTCAACACGGACGGTACCGGGCGCGAGGTCTATACCCGCGGGATCCGCAACTCGGTCGGCCATGACTTCAACCCTGCCGACGGCTCGCTGTGGTTCACCGACAACCAGGTGGATGGCATGGGCGACGATATCCCGCCGGGCGAGCTGAACCGCCAGACCGAAGCCGGGCAACACTTCGGCTTCCCCTGGACCAACGGCGGCACCGAGATCCCCGACTACAAGGACGTGGAGCGTCCCGAGGGCGTCGAATTCGTCGAGCCGCAGGTCAACATGCAAGCGCATGCGGCCGATCTGGGAATGCGCTTCTACACCGGTGGCTCGTTCCCCGACAAATACAAGGGCGGGATCTTCTCGGCACAGCACGGCTCGTGGAACCGCACCGAGCCGGTCGGCGCGCGGGTGATGTTCACTTCGCTCGACGAGGAGGGCAACGCCGCCAACACCGAGGTCTTCGCCGACGGCTGGCTCGACGAAGAGACCGGTGAATATCGCGGACGCCCGATGGACATCGCCTTCCTGCGCGATGGCTCGATGCTGGTGTCGGACGATTTCGCCGGGGCCATCTGGCGCATCGCCTTCGCTCCCAAGGCGGCCGAATGAGGGCTGTCGCCTCGATGATCCTCGGCGGGCTGATGCTCGCCGGGGGCACCCCGCTCTCTGCCGGTGATCCGGCGGCGGGCCGGAAGGTCGCCAACATGTGCCGCACCTGCCACGGCATTGATGGCATGGCACAAATCCCCATCGCGCCGAACATCGGCGGCGAGCCCGAGACCTATCTCGAGAGCCAGCTCATGGCGTTCAAGAGCGGCGCGCGCGAGCACGAGATGATGTCGGTCGTCGCGGCGGGCCTCACGGCGCAGCAGATCGCCGATGTGGCCGCTTGGTACGGATCGCATAGCGCCAGCGCCAGCCTGCCCGAGGGGGTGAGCGAGGCAGATGCACCCGAGGCCTGCATCTCGTGTCATGGGGCAGACGGCATCGCCCTGCTGCCCGAGGCGCCGAACCTCGCGGGCGAGGTCAACATCTACATCGACACCCAGCTCAAGGCGTTCAGGACCGGCAAGCGCAAGCATGACATCATGTCCTCCATCGCCGCCGAGATGACCGACGAGGACATCCGCGCAGTGGCCGACTGGTACGCGGCGGTGAAGCTGGAGATCGACGGGCCGGAGTGATCCGCTGCAAGACCCGGTCGCTCGGGAGGGCCGCGGCCGGTGCCTGCGCGGCACCGACGCGGCCCCGGAAAGCCCCTTGCCTCAAGGCGCCGCCAATACGCCTTGAGGCACCGCAATCGCATGCCTCTCGCTATCCCCTCTGGACATTCGGCGCCCGATCCGTTTCCTGAAGGGCGCAGATCGGCTCCGCGCGCCCTGACCCAAGCGCAGGACGTGCCCCGCCTCCGCGCCCCGAGCCTCCGGGCTCTCCCCGGCCTCGACCGCTCCGGCGGGCGCGCCCATCCTTGTTCCGAGCGGAGGCCGCATGGCCCGTCCCACCCACTCCCGCCTGCTGGCGTGGCTCGCAGTCTTCCTGCTCTCGGCGGTCCTGGGCGCCGGGCTCGAGCTGCTGCATGTCCCCGCGGCGCTGCTTCTTGGACCAATGATCGCCGCCATCGCGCTGGCCGCGAGCGGGCTGGCGTCGGGCCCGCGCGCGATCGCAACGCCGCGCCCGCTCTTCGAACTGGCTCAGGCAGCCGTGGGCACGATGATCGCCGGGCAAATCCCCGCCTCAGTGCTGCCGGAGATTGCGCAGGACTGGCCGATCTTCGCGCTCGGGGTGGTTTTCGTGATCGCGGCAGCGGCGCTTCTTGGCTACGTGCTGGCGCTCAAGCAGGTGCTGCCGGGCAACACCGCGGTCTGGGGCGCGTCGCCCGGCGCGGCACAGGCGATGGTCTTCCTCGCCGAGGCGCATGGCGCCGACATTCGGCTTGTCGCCGTGATGCAATACCTGCGGGTGGTCATGGTCGCCGCGGGCGCATCGCTGGTGGCGCGTGTCTTCGTCGGCGCGCCGGAGATGGCCAGCGACCCGGCCCCCTTGTTCGCGGTCCCGGACCGCGGCCTGCGCGACGCGCTGATCGTCATGGCGCTTGGCATCGTGCTGACCCGGATCACCCGCATGCCGGCAGGCACCTTCCTGATCCCGCTGCTTCTGGGCGCGGCGGCGAACGGGCTCGGGTGGCTCGCGCCGGTGACGCCGGGCTGGATGATGGCGCTGGCCTACGCGGTTGTCGGCTGGACGATCGGGCTGCGCTTCAGCCGTGACATCCTCCGCCATACCGCGCGCGCCCTGCCGAGGCTGGTGATCTCGGTGCTGTTGCTGATGGCACTCTGCGGGCTGATGGCGGCGGCACTGGTGGTCTTCGCCGGGGTGGACCCGTTGACCGCCTACCTCGCGACCAGCCCCGGCGGCGCCGATTCCGTTGCCGTGATCGCCGCCGCCAGCAACGTCGACATGGCCTTTGTCATGGCCATGCAGACGCTGCGCTTCATCATCGTGCTCGCCACCGGGCCGATGATCGCGCGCTTCGTCGCCGCGCGGGTCGAAGCCAGGCTCCCTGCCCTGAGGCGAGACGCCTAGGCGCTCAATGCGAAAGTCGCCTCCGCGACGTCGCGGCCGTTGACCTGCACGATCACCGCATGGGGACCGGGATGCAGCCGAAAGGTGGTGGCATCGCCCTTCATCCGGTGGTGCTTGTCCAGCCGCAGCGGTGTGCCGGGCACGAGCCTGGCCGACTTCAGCTTGAACACTTTCTCGGCGCTGCCGCCCGGACGGTGGAAGCGCAGGCGGTAGTCCACCAGCACAGGCCCGCCCTCGGGCGAAACCAACTCGACCGCAAAGCCCAGCCTGTCGCCAATCTTCACATCCGTGGAGGAAAGCGTCACCCGCGCCGCCACCGGCAGATCCGGGCGATAGCCGAGCAATGCCAGCGCCTCGGGCTCGCCACGCTTCACCGCGGTGCGCAGGGCGTGGCGGGTGATCCAGTCCATCTCCCTGGGTGCCTGCCGCGCCTCCTCCTGCCAACGCCCGAGGCGGGTGAGCACCTCGCCTGGTGCAATCTTCGACAGATCGTTGAGGTGGTTGGCCACCGAGCGCGTGACAAAGCGCGTCTTGTCCGCATGCAGCGCGTCGAGGTAGCGCAGCGGCACCAGCGGATCGAGGCTGATCCCCATGCCCCAGGGCAGCTTGGGCCGGGTGCCCTCGGAGACCAGCCTCCGCACGTGGTAATTCGGATCCGCGACCCAGTTGTCGAGCCGCGCCAGCACGTCGGCCGGCCAGCGGTTGAGGAAGGGTCGCAGCGCAAATTCCATCGAAAAGCGCTGCGTGGCCGCATGGATCAGGTCCAGCGCCCGCTCGGGATGCGCCATGCCATGCTTGACCGCCAGAACGCCCGGCACCGCATGGATGAACCGCCCGAAATCATCGTCGCCGAGCGTGGGATCGAGCGGCTCCGGCAGGGCTGCCTCGACCTGCTCCGCCATTTCGGGAAATCCCGAAGGAAGCTGCGCGGCCAGCGCCTCGGCCAGCACCTCGAGCCGTGCGTGCACCCCGAGGCCGGCGAGCCGGGACAAGGCGGTCTCGACGAAACGTTCCGCGTCGAAGCCGGGCAGCACCGAGAAATCGCGCCCCAGATCGGTCAGAGACTGGCGGTTAAACAACTGGTCGGCGAGCGAGAATCCCGCTCCGCCGCCCTGCCCGTCGGGTCCTCGTGCCATGGCTCTTCGCTCAGATCGTCGCCAGGGTCTCGCCGCCGTCGAGCACGATGTTCTGCCCGACGATGAACCGTGCATGGACCGAGCAGAGATAGGCGCACATACGCCCGAAATCCGCGGCCTGCCCGTATTCCCGCGTGGGGATGCCCGCCGCCCGCTCGGCGCTGATCTCGGCGATGGGGCGGCCGGTTTTCTCGGCGTCGTGCTTGTCCATCTGCACGATGCGCGCGGTCTCATGCACGCCCGGCAGCAGATTGTTGATCGTCACGCCCTTTTCGGCCACCTGGCGCGAGGTGCCGGCCACAAAGCCCGTGAGCCCCGCCCGCGCCGAGTTCGACAGGCCGAGCTGCAGGATCGGCGCCTTGACCGAGCGCGAGGTGATGTTGACGACCCGGCCCCAGCCGCGCTCCATCATCCCCGGCAGCAGCGACTGCATCAGGGCGATCGGGGTGAGCATGTTGCCGTCAAGCGCCTTGAGAAAATCGGTGCGGTCCCAGTCGCTCCATATGCCCGGAGGCGGACCGCCCGCGTTGGTCACCAGGATGTCGGCGCCGCGCGCCACCTCGAGCACCTGCGCCCGTCCATCCTCCGAGACGATGTCGGCCGCTACGGTGGCCACCTCGACCCCATAGGTGGCGCGGATCTCGGCGGCAGTGGCCTCGAGCGTCTCGGCGCCACGCGCGTTCATGACAAGGTTGCAGCCAGCTTCGGCCAGCGCCTCGGCACAGCCACGCCCCAGCCCCTTCGACGAGGCGCAGACCAGCGCCGTTTTCCCCGCGATCCCGAGATCCATCTTCTTCTCCCTGTGCACTCCGCCGGCAAAACGCCGGGTCCGGGGCCATATGATGACACATTCCCCTGAGAGACAATGGCGTGTAGGCTGAGAGCGCCTCGGGGGACCGCATCGCCCGGGGCAATGTAGGAGTGGGCGGAGGCATTTCGGGAAACCCCGAAAGACCCGCGCGCAGGTAGAGACGAGTGATGGCAGAGGCCCTTTCCAGTGTGATGCCCGGCGCCGCCCGCCCGGCGCACAGCGTGACGGTATACCGCGGCAGAGATCTGCGCGTGGTCAGCGGCGCCAACCTCGGCGATGCGCTGAGCTTTGCCGAAGAGCTGCAACCCGACGATGTCTACGCGCTCTCGCCCCTTGCCCGCCCGGCGCGGCTGACCCTCTTGCCCGCCGCCGCCTCACCCTTCGAGATCGCCCTCGGCAGCGAACTGGGTCGGCGCGGCGCCGATCTGCACCTCGACGCCTGCCTAACCTTCATGAGCCGCGACGGCGCCATCACCGAGGCGCTGGCACTGGTCGAAACCTGCGCCGACGGGCTGGTGACCGAAGTCTACCTGATGCCCCTCGCGGGGATGCAGCCGCGCAAGGATTACGCGCTGATCGGGGTCAACCGCGACACGGCGCTGGCCCGCTTCGCCCAGCTTGCCTGCGTGTCTTTCACCGCCGGCACGTTGATCACCCTCGCGTCCGGCGCGCAGTGCGCCGTGGAGGACCTCCGGGTCGGCGACCGGGTGCTGACCCGCGACGACGGCGCGCAGGAGATCCGCTGGATCGGCCAGCAGACGCTGCGTGCGGTCGGTGCCTTCGCGCCAATCCTGATCCGCGCCGGCACGCTCAACGCCGCCCGAGACCTATTGGTCAGCCCCGACCACCGGCTTTTTGTCTACCAGCGCCGCGACCGGCTCGGCGCCGGCCGTTCCGAGCTGCTGCTGCGCGCCCGCCACCTGATCAACGGCGAGACAATCCTGCGCCGGGAAGGCGGCTTCGTGGACTACTACCAGATGCTCTTCGACCATCACCAGATCATCTACGCCGAGGGCATCGCGGCGGAATCCATGCTGGTCGACACCCGCACGCGCGCCGTGCTGCCAGCCGAGCTGTCGGAGCAGGTGAGCGCGCTGCTGCCGCGGCACAGCGCCTCGGATCAGCCGGAGCTGGAGGTGCAGGAAACGCTCCTGCAGCGGCCCGACGCGGCGGAGATCCTGCGGCAATCGTCGGCGGGGTGAGCTGACCCATCTGCCCCGTCGCGCGGCGGGGGGCTCCCCGGAGCTATCTTTGCCCAGAAGGCTGCGCGCCGGGCCGCCGTCGGACTTTTGCTCTTAGCAAATGCACCCGCCTAAGCGGCCTACATGCTCAGATCCTAGTGGGAACGCAGGGCGTCGATCAGTTCGGCCTTTGTCATCTTCGAGCGCCCGTCTATGCCGATCTCCTGAGCGCGCTCGTAAAGCTCCGCCTTGGTCCAGTCCTCGTAGGGGGGCGCCTTGCCGCCCTTTTCGGACGGGTGCATGTCGGGATTGGCCTTGGCGTTGGAAATGCGCGCCGCTTTCTCCTCCGAGTAGCCCTTGTCGCGCAGCGTCTCATAGAGGTCGGGGTCCTTGATCGACGGGGCGTGGTCCTTGGTCATCCGGGGTCTCCTTTTGAAGCCTCAACCGCCATCGGCGCGACGCGGTTCCCCATAGACAAAACCCCCGCCCACACCTATACGCGCGCTCATGCTGGACACCGCTTCGAACCGCCCCACCCTGCCGCCCGAGATAGCGCGGCGCCGCACCTTCGCGATCATCTCGCACCCGGATGCGGGCAAGACCACGCTGACCGAAAAGTTCCTGCTTTTCGGCGGGGCGATTCAGATGGCCGGACAGGTCCGCGCCAAGGGCGAAGCGCGGCGCACGCGCTCGGACTTCATGAAGATGGAGCAGGAGCGCGGCATCTCGGTTTCCGCCTCGGCAATGTCCTTCGAGTATGGCAACTTCCGCTACAACCTCGTCGACACGCCCGGCCACTCGGACTTCTCGGAAGACACCTACCGCACGCTGACGGCGGTGGATGCGGCGATCATGGTCATCGACGGCGCCAAGGGCGTGGAAAGTCAGACCCGCAAGCTCTTCGAGGTCTGCCGCCTGCGCGACCTGCCGATCCTGACCTTCTGCAACAAGATGGACCGCGAGGCGCGGGATACCTTCGAGATCATCGACGAGATCCAGGAAAACCTTGCCATCGACGTGACGCCCGCCAGCTGGCCGATCGGCATGGGCCGCGATTTCGTCGGCTGCTACGACATGATCCACGACCGTCTTGAACTGATGGATCCCGCCGACCGCAACCGGGTGGCGGAATCGATCAAGATCAGCGGCCTCGACGACCCGAAGCTCGCCGAACATGTGCCTGCCGACCTGCTCGAGCAGCTGCGCGAAGAGGTCGAAATGGCGCGCGAACTGCTGCCCGCGCTCGACCCGCAATCGGTGCTCGAGGGGCATATGACCCCGATCTGGTTCGGCTCGGCGATCAACTCCTTCGGCGTCAAGGAATTGATGGACGGCATCGGCGAGCTCGCCCCCGAGCCGCAGCCGACCTCGGCCGATCCGCGGCAGATTGCCCCCGACGAGAAGAAGGTCGCCGGTTTCGTCTTCAAGGTGCAGGCCAACATGGACCCCAAGCACCGCGACCGCGTCGCCTTCGTGCGCCTGTCGTCGGGCCATTTCGAGCGCGGCATGAAGCTGACCCATGTGCGCACCAAGAAGCCGATGGCGATCTCCAACCCGGTGCTCTTCCTCGCCGCCGACCGCGAGTTGGCGGACGAAGCTTGGGCGGGCGACATCATCGGCATTCCCAACCATGGACAGCTGCGCATCGGTGACACGTTGACCGAGGGCGAGACGCTGAAAGTCACCGGCATTCCGTCGTTTGCTCCGGAACTGCTGCAAAGCGTGCGCGCGGGCGATCCGATGAAGGCCAAGCATCTGGAAAAGGCGCTCTACCAGTTCGCCGAGGAAGGCGCCGCCAAGGTCTTCAAGCCGTCGATCGGTTCGGGCTACATCGTCGGCGTCGTCGGCGCGCTGCAATTCGAGGTGCTGGGCGCGCGGATCGAGCAGGAATACTCGCTTCCGGTGCGCTTCGAGCCCTCGCAGTTCACCTCGGCGCGCTGGGTGCACGGCGAGAAGGCGTCGGTCGAGAAGTTCGTCAACGCCAACAAGCAGCACATCGCCCACGACAACGACGGCGATATCGTCTACCTCACGCGCATGCAGTGGGACATCGACCGGGTCGAGCGCGACTATCCGGGTGTCACCCTCTCGGCCACCAAGGAGATGATGGTCTGAGCCGGCTGTTGCAGCGCTGCACAGGTTAAGCTGCTGACCCAAGGTCACTTTCCATTTTCTGACGCCGCGAAATCAGAATTTCGCGGCGTCTTTCTCTTTCGCGGGACAAACCCGGGGCCGCTCCGGCTATACTGGCGCAGCAGAGGGCGCGAAGCCCCGGGCAGTTCACGATAAATAAACCAAAAGAAACGCATAGAGGCAGCATGTCCCAAGACTCCCTGACCATCCGGCCGCTCGAGGCCGGGGACGAGGCCGCGTGGCGCGCGCTCTGGACCGGCTATCTCACCTTCTACGAGTCCTCCGTGCCCGAGGAAGTCTATGCCAGCACCTTCGCGCGGCTCTTGGGGGACGATCCGCAGGATTTCCACGGGCTGCTCGCGCTGGTGGACTGCGTGCCTGTTGGGTTGGTGCATTACGTCTTTCATCGCCATTGCTGGCGGATCGAGAATGTCTGCTACCTGCAGGACCTCTACGCCGCGCCCGAGGCGCGCGGGATGGGCGTCGGCAGGGCGCTGATCGAGGCGGTCTATGCCGCCGCCGATGCGGAAGGCGCACCTTCCGTCTACTGGATGACGCAGGAATTCAACGCCACCGCACGGCAGCTCTACGACCGGATCGGCACCGTCACCCCCTTCGTCAAATACCAGCGGCGCTGAGCGATGCGGCGGCTGGTTCTCTTCCTCGGCCTGCTGATCGGTGCCTGCGCGCCGATGGCGCCCGAGAGCGTCAGCCGTGCCGCTGGCCCTGCCACCGTGGCACCCGAGGTGAGCCCGCCGCTCGCCAGCCGCTTCGGCGCGCCCAACCCGGTGCCCCCGCAGGCCGGCAACACGCAGATCGCGCGGGACATCCTCGATCTCGCCTTCTCGCTGGAATCGGGGCGCGCGCTGCCGGTCTTCAGCCGCTTCGAGGGACCGGTGACCCTGCGGGTGGCAGGCACGGCGCCGGCAAGCCTTGCGCCCGATCTCGACCGGCTGCTGCGCCGACTGCGCGAGGAGGCCGGGATCGACATCACCGAGGTGAAGCGCGGAGAGGCCAACATCACGCTGGTCCCGGTGCCGCGCGAGAAGATCCGCAAGCAGCTGCCGCAGGCAGCCTGTTTCGTCATTCCCGGTGTCAGCTCCTGGAGCGAGTATCGCCGCGCGCAGAACGCCGGCGAGGCGAGCTGGACCGAGGTGCGCGAACGCGAGACCGCCGCCGTCTTCCTGCCCTCCGACGCCGCGCCGCAGGAAATCCGCGACTGCCTGCACGAGGAAATCGCGCAGGCGCTCGGCCCGCTCAATGACCTCTACCGGCTCGGCGAGAGCGTCTTCAACGATGACAACGTGCATACCGTGCTCTCGGGCTACGACATGCTGGTGCTGCGCGCCTTCTACGACCCGGCGCTGCGCTCGGGGATGGCGCGCGCCGAGGTGGCCGCCGCCCTGCCCGCGATCCTCGCAAGGCTCAACCCGGCGGGGCAGGACGTGCCCGACCGTCGCCTCGCGCCCACGCCGCGCGCCTGGGTCGAGGCGATCCAGACCACGCTCGGGACCTCCGAACCGCTGCCGCGGCGCCGCGCCGCCGCCGAGCAGGCGCTGCGCCTCGCCCGCGCCGAGGGCTGGACCGATCACCGTCTCGGCTTCACGCATTTCGCCCTCGGCCGGCTGCTGGTCAGCGACGAACCGGCGCAGGCCGAAACGCAGTTCCGCGCCGCGCTGCGCATCTTCTCGACCCTGCCTGACGCCCGGCTTCACGAGGCCTATGCCGCCGCCCAATTGGCCGCGCTGGCGCTCAGGAGCGGCCGCCCCGAGGAAGCACTGACGCTGACCGCCCCGCAGGAAGCCGTGGCCCGCCGGCACGAGAACGCCGCGCTTCTGGCCAGCCTTATGACCCTGCGCGCCGAGGCGCTTGATGGGCTTGGGCGCAGCGCCGAGGCCGCCGCGCTGCGGCTGGACTCTCTGGGGTGGGCGCGCTACGGCTTCGGCCCGGATTGGGACGGCGGTGCGCAGATGCGCAGGCGGGCCGCCCTCGACCCGGTGCAAGGGAGCTGAGGAACCACATGATCGTCATCGCGGGAGCCATTCTTGGCGCCATCATCGGCGGGATGACCGCCGCGCGCCGCAAGGGCAACAAGGCGGACATCGCGCAATTCGTCGCGGTCTATGGCATCGCCTTCTCGCTGGTCGCGCTGATCCTGACGATCTTCGTGGAAAAGCTGGCGTTCTAAGCCCGGCGACTGGTCTTTGGGGCTCATCTCTCGACGTATTTTGCAAGAGAAGAAGACCCGGGTTGAGGCTCCCTGCAACGCGCGGCATCATCCCGCGCGGAGGTGGCCGATGTTCCTGCGATTTTTCGAAACCCTGAGAGCGGCGCAGGTGCCGGTCTCCTTGCGCGAGTTCCTGAGCTTCCTCGAGGCGCTGAAGGCCGGACTGGCGCTGTACGACGTGACCGGCTTCTACTACCTCGCGCGCAGCGTGCTGGTGAAGGACGAGCGCCATCTCGACCGTTTTGACCGCGCCTTTGCCGAGGCCTTCCGGGGGCTCGAGGCGGTATCGCTCGATGACATGCTCGAGGCGCTCGACCTGCCCGACGATTGGCTGCGCAAGATGGCCGAGAAACACCTCACGCCCGAGGAGCGCGCCGAGATAGAGGCCCTGGGCGGCTTCGACAAGCTTATGGAAACCCTCAAGGAGCGGCTGCGCGACCAGCAGGGTCGGCACCAGGGCGGCAACAAGTGGATCGGCACCGCCGGCACCTCGCCCTTTGGGGCCCATGGCTACAATCCCGAAGGCGTGCGCATCGGCCAGGAAGAAAGCCGCCACCAGCGGGCCGTGAAGGTCTGGGACAAGCGGGAGTTCCGCAATCTCGACGACCAGGTCGAGCTGGGCACGCGCAACATCAAGGTGGCGCTAAAGCGGCTGCGGGCTTGGGCGCGGGACGGGGCGGCCGAGGAGCTCGACCTCGACGGCACCATCCGTGCCACCGCCGAGCACGGCTATCTCGACGTGAAGACCCGCCCCGAGCGACGCAACGCGGTGAAGGTGCTGCTGTTTCTCGACGTTGGCGGCTCGATGGATCCGCACGTGAAGGTGGTCGAGGAACTCTTCTCGGCGGCGCGGGCGGAGTTCAAGCACCTCGAGCAGTACTACTTCCACAACTGCCTCTATGAGGGCCTCTGGCGCGACAACCGACGGCGCTGGGATGCCCAGATACCAACCTGGGAGGTGCTGAACACCTACGGCCCGGATTACAAGTGCATCTTCGTCGGCGACGCCTCGATGAGCCCCTACGAGATCGCCGTGCCGGGCGGGGCCAACGAGCATTGGAACAAGGAGGCGGGCGAGGTCTGGCTGCGCCGGGCGCGAGCGCAATGGCCCGATCACCTGTGGATAAACCCGGTGCCCGAGAAACACTGGGGCTACACTCGGTCCATCGACATGATCCGCGAGATCTTCGAGGAGCGCATGGTGCCCATGACGCTGGAGGGGATCGCGCGCGGAATCCGCAAACTCGCGCGCTAGAATTCGACCTCGAGTTCGACGATCTCGTCAGGCTCGGCCAGCGCGCCTTCGGTCCATTCCTTCATCGGCGCCCAGTCGAGAATTGTCTCCATGTAGGGCTGGAGACGATCCTCAAGCTGCACCGCGTAGGTCCGGAAGCGGGTGCAGACGGGCGCGTACATCGCATCGGCCACCGAGGGCTTCGCGCCGAAGAGGAACGGTCCGCCATAGGCATCGAGGCATTCGTGCCAGATCACCTTGATCCGCTCGACGTCGGGCCGCGCGCCAGAGAAGATCTTGAAGCTCTGGTGCCGTGCCTTGAGGTTCATCGGCAGCGCCGAGCGCAGGTTGTAAAAGCCCGAGTGCATCTCGCCCGAGATCGAGCGGCAATGCGAGCGCGCAGCGATATCCTCGGGGTAGAGACCGGCATCGGGAAAAATCTCGTTCAGGTACTGAGCAATGGCCAGCGTGTCCCAGACTTGCACCCGCCCGTGGATCAGCCGCGGCACCCGCACCGTAGGCGAAAGCAGCAGCAGTTCCTGCCGGGCGGTGGCGTCGGAGGTATCGACCATCTCCTCGGTGAAATCGAGCCTCGCCATGCGGCAGAGCAGCCAGCCGCGCAGCGACCAGGACGAGTAATTCTTCGATGAAATGGTGAGCGTTGCTTCCGCCATGACTGCCCCTCGGTGCTGCCTCTCGACGCGAGACCTCATTTTCTTGTCGCATCGGGCGCATCGAACTGGCTAGCCTTTTCGCGAGGCAGGGAAGGGAAAACGACGTGCTCTACGCCGGATACCAGGGACTTGATGATTTTATCGCCCCTTTCCGCATGGCGGCGATGCAGGGCCTCAATTTCATGCCGCGCCTCAACGGCCCTTTTGCCCAACTGACCCGCCACAACGCCGCGGCGCTGGAGATGATCTCGCGATTCCGGCTGAGCCACGACCGCCCGGCCTTCGGCCTCTCAACAGTGAGGGTCGACAATCGCGATGTGCCGGTGGTCGAGGAGGTCGCGCTCGACCTGCCCTTTGGCACACTGCTGCATTTCCGCAAGGACATGGACACGCCGCAGCCGAAGGTGCTGGTGACCGCGCCGCTCTCGGGCCATTTCGCCACGCTGCTGGCGGGCACGGTGAAGGTGTTGCTGCGTGACCATGACGTCTTTATCACCGACTGGAAGAACGCCCGAGATGTGCCTCTTTCCGAAGGGGATTTCGGTGTCGAGGATTATATCTCCTACGTTATCCGTTTTCTCGAGGAGATCGGCCCCGGGGCGCATATCCTCGCGGTCTGCCAACCTTGCGTGCAGGCGCTGGCGGCGGTCGCCGTCATGTCCGAGGACCGCAACCCGGCAACGCCGCTCTCGATGACGCTGATGGCCGGGCCGGTGGACGTGCGCGAGAGCCCCACGACGGTCAACGATCTGGCCAACCAGAGACCCATCGAGTGGTTCGAGCGCAATGTGATCGCCCGGGTGCCCTGGCGCTATGCCGGCGCCGGGCGCAAGGTCTACCCGGGCTTCGTACAGCTCACGGCTTTCATGTCGATGAACATGGACCGGCACCGCGCGACGCATCGGAAGCTTTACGATCACATCCTTGCCGGGGAGACCGAGAAGGCACACAAGATCAAGGAGTTCTACGACGAGTATTTCGCCGTGCTCGACCTGACCGAGGCGTTCTACATCGAGACCATCGAGCGCATCTTCCAGAGGGCCGAACTGGCCACGGGCGCGCTGAGCTACCGCGGCCGCAAGGTCGACCCTGGCAAGATCCGCCACACCGCGCTGCTCACCGTCGAGGGCGGCCGCGACGACATCTGCGGGCTCGGACAGACCGCGGCCGCGCATGACCTCTGCGCGTCGCTGCGCCCGCATCTCAAGCGCCATCACCTGCAGGCCAACGTCGGACACTACGGCGTGTTCAACGGCCGCAGGTGGGAGACCGAGATCTACCCGGTGGTGCGCAACATGATCCTCGCCATGGAGTGACCCCGCCGGGCCGTGGCGGAAAGGCGACGCTGGCCATCCATGCGCCGGCGCGCGGCTGCGGGAGATTGCCTGTGCCGTAAGATGGCGCCAGTCTCCGCGCCATGAGCGGAGAGAAGTCACCCCCCTATCCCGGCGGCATCGAGGCCATTCTCACCCAGATGGAGGGGCGCCGGGACGCGCTCGATTTCGCGCCGGGCGAAGCGCTGCCACCGATGGACACGCCGCTCGCCGGGCTTGCTGCGCAGATCGTCCCCGAGCCAGATGCAGATCCCGCCGAGGCGCCGCCCTTCCGTTCGAACCATCACCGGAAGCGCCACGCGCTGCGGCGCGAGCTGACCGGGCGGTCGGAGCTGGTATTTCTCAACGCGCTGCTCATCGCGCACCTGCGCAAGCGCGTGTTCCCCGCCCACGCCCCGGGGCTTTTCCAGCGGCTCTGGGCCGAAGAGGCCCCGGCGCTTTTGCAGCAGCTCGACCCGCGCTGGCTGGTGTCCTCGGTGACCACCTTCGGCGATCATGGGCTGAGCGCCGTGCAGCGCTCCGTGGGGCTGGCGCTGAGCACGCTTTTCGGCACGATGAAGCTCTACGAGAGCGAACGGCTTTATTCGGGGCATATGGCCCACCGCCCCTTTGCGCTCGACGGCAAGGCACAGGGCCCGTTGCCGCTTGAGATGGACGGCTACGCGCTGCCGAGCGGCGGGCTCGACGTCAACATGATCGGGCGGCTCTGGCGTGAGGCCGAGGGCGACCGGGTGATCCAGCCGCTCGCCCATCGCTTGCTCGAGATGCTAATCGCCGACGACCGGACGGTGTTCTCCCGGCTGAAGACCATGCGCCAACGGCAGGCCCGGCGCGATGGGGCAAAGACAGGCGGCGCGCCCGCTCCAGTGCCTGCCAGCCATCGGGGAGTCACGTCAGAGACGCTGCGCTGGGGGCTGACCTCGACCATCCGCGCGCCGCTGCCCGAGATCGCCCGCTTTGCCGCGCATCACCTCGAACTGGGGGCCGCGGCGCTGCACATCCACCTCGATGCGCCCGATCCCGAGGCCGCGGCCTTCCTCACGCGCCACCCCGCGATCCGCGTCACCCAGTGCGATGCGATCTACTGGCAGGCCAGCGGCCGCGCCCGACCCGAAGCGCATCAGGTCCGGCAGGCCTATAATGCGACGCAAAGCCTGCGGGACGGGCTGGGGGTGCATTGGCTTGGTCACATCGACGTCGATGAGGTCCTGCTGCCGCAGCGGCCGCTGGCCGAGCTGCTCTGCGAAGTCCCGCTTTCCGCCGCCGTCGCGCGCGTCGCTCCCGCCGAGGCGCTGGCAAGCGAGGATGGCCTGCCGCATCGCTTCAAGCTCACCCACAAGCACGCCGGCAAGCCCAAGGCGGTGCTGCAAGAGATCTACCCGACATTCGGCGCACATCTCTACGGCGGATTCCTCAGCCATACCTCGGGCAAGGTCTTTGCCCGCACCGGCATAGAGGACACGAGGCTCGGCATCCACACGCTGAAATACCGCGGCACCGAGGCCAGCAACCGCCACCGGCTGGACGAGGTCTGGCTGGGCCACCTGCACGCGCGCAGCTGGGCGCAGTTCCGCGCCGACTTGGGCTTTCGCCGCACCCTCGGCTCCTACCGGAAAAGCTCGGAGCGTCCGGAGATGGGACATGCCGAGCTGATCGGCTATCTCATGGAGGAAGAGGGCGAAGCCGGGCTGCGGGCACTCTTCGACGAAGTCTGCGCCGACACGCCCGCGCTGCGCGACCGGCTTGCTGCGCATGGCATGCTGCTGGAGCACCCCTTCGACCCCGATGCCGCCGTGATCCGCATCTTCGGAGCCCTGCCGTGATCCGCTGGGGCACCGTCACCACCACGAATGCGCCCCTGCCCCGCATCCTCGATTTCGCCGCCTGGCACCTCGAGCAGGGCGCGCAGCGGCTCTATATCTACCTCGATGACGCCGACCCCGCGGCGGCGGCGGCGCTGTCGGCCCACCCCAAGGTGCGCGTCGTCACCACCGATGCCGCCTGGTGGGCCAAGCGCGGCAAGCGCCCCGAGACGCACCAGGTCCGGCAGACCCGAAACGCGCGGCACGCGAACAACCGCAAGCCCGAGCTGGACTGGCTGGCGCATGTCGACGTCGACGAATTCCTTTTGCCCGCCCGCCCCCTGGCCGAGCAACTGGCGGATCTGCCCCGCGACTGCCTCTGCGCCCGCGTCCGCCCGGTCGAAGCCCTCGCCGCCGCGCCGGACCAGGCCGAGACCCTGTTCAAGGCCTTCCCCTTAGACCAGGCGGCCCGCCAGCGCGCTGCCGAAGCGTGCTTTCCCACCTGGGGTCGACATCTCTCGGGCGGCTTCCTGAGCCATGTGGCGGGCAAGCTCTTCTTCCGGCCCGGCACCGAGGGGCTCGACATCCGCATCCACAACGTGAGGCTCGGCGATCAGCTGAATCCCGGCGAGCACCCGCTGCCAGACACCGAACTCGGGCACTTCCACGCGGCGGACTGGGCGCATTTCCTCTCGGCCTACCGCTTCCGGCTGGACAGGGGCTCCTACCGCGCCGAGCTGAAGCCGCAGGCGCGCGGCGAGGGTGCGGTCAGCCTCAACACGCTCTTTGCAACGATCGAGAAGGAAGGCGGCGAAACGGCCCTGCGCAGCTTCTACAACGAGGTCTGCACAGCCACGCCCGAGCTCATCAAGAGGCTCTCGGACCACGGCCTTCTGCGCCGCCGCACCCTGAACCTGCCCGCCTTGCGCGCCAGCCATTTTCCCGGCGCCCCCCAGATCTGATGCCCGCCTGACCCACGGCGCCGCAGCCCCCCAACGCGGGCGCCCCGAACGAGACCTCCCATGCTCACCATCCTCACCCATGATATCCTGCCGGTTTTCGCGCTGCTGGCGCTCGGCTTCCTCCTCGGACGCCGCGGGGTCTTCGGTCGGCAGGATGCAGCCTCGGCCAACCGCGTGGCGCTGATGGTGATGCAGCCGGGGCTGATCTTCTTGGTGATCGCGACGGTGCCCTTCGCCGACTTCGAGCTGCGCACGCTGCTGACTTACGGCGCCTGCGAGGCGCTGGCCTTCGGCGCCTCCTACGCGCTCGCCCGTCGCGCCTTTGGCTGCGAGACGCTCGAGGCCTGGCTGCTGGCGATGAGCGTGGTCTTCGTCAACTCGCTGCTCTACATCCGGCCGATCGCGCTGCTGCTTTACGGCGAGGACGGAGCGCTGCCAGTGACCGCCGTGGTCGCCTGGGACACGGCCGTCGCCTTTGCCTTCTTCATCATCAGCGCGGACCTCATCGCCCGCCCCTCGGCCGGGCCGCTGCCGGCGCTGAGGCGGCTCGCGGTGAACCCCACGCTGAGCGCCATCCTGCTCGGCGTCGCGGTCAACCTCGCAGGCCTGACGCTGCCCGAGCCGATCCTCACCGCCTGCCGCTTCGCCGGGGCGGCGACCGCGCCGCTGGTGCTCTTTGCGCTCGGCGTGCTGCTGTCAGGGCAGAGTCTGCGGCCCTCGGCGGTGGTGACAACTTACGCGGCCTTGAAGCTGGTCGGCTTCCCTCTGCTGGTTGCGCTGGCGGTCTGGCTCGCCGGGGCGAGCGATCTGTGGCAGGCGCAGGTGTCGCTGCTGGCAGCCGGGCCGTCGGGTGCCATGGCCTTTGCGCTGGCGCTGCTGCACAGCATCCGCACCGACCGGATCGCGGCGGTCACGATCTGGACAAGCGCGCTGTCGCTGCTCTCGCTGGCGGCGCTGGCCTGAGGGTCAGTCCCGGGCCGGGAAGACGAAGCAGCGGTCGCGGCGCACGGTCAGCCAGAGTGGCGTGCCGGGTTTCGGCAGGAAGACATTGGGCACCGTCGCGCGGATCGTGCCGCCGTCGAAATCCATACGGAATTCAACGAGGCTCTCCGAGCCCATGAAGCGCGCCCGCTCCACCACGCCGCGCGCCGGGGTGCCGGCCATCTGCGTCGGATTGGGGCCGCGCCCTCCGCGGTCGAAGTCGATGCCGACGTGCTGCGGGCGGAAAACGATGTCGACCTCGCCCCCGTCGGGCACGCCGGGCGCGAGGAAGGGACCAAAGGGCGTCTCCGCCAGCGCCCCCTGAACCTTTCCACGCAGAGAGTTGATATCACTGAAGAATGCCACAGAGGCCTTGTCGGCCGGGGCGTTATATATATTGTAGGGCGCGCCGCGCTGGACGATCTTGCCGTCGCGCATCAAGGCAATCTCGTCGGCCATGCGCATGGCTTCTTCGGGCTCGTGGGTGACAAGCAGGACCGAGGTGCCCTCTTCCTTCAGCACCGCCAGCGTCTCGTCGCGGATACCGTCACGCAGGCGGTTGTCGAGGCCGGAGAAGGGCTCGTCCATCAGCATGATGCGTGGCTTGGGCGCCAGCGCGCGGGCCAACGCCACGCGCTGCTGCTCGCCGCCCGAGAGCTGGTGCGGGTATTCGTCGACGAAATGCGCCAGCCCCACCCGATCGAGCAGTTCCACCGCGCGGCCCTTCTTGGCGCTGGCGGCGCCCTTGAGACCGAAGGCGACATTCTCGCCCACCGAAAGGTGCGGAAAGAGCGCGAAATCCTGGAACATCAGGCCGATGGCGCGGCGCTCGGGGGGGACGCGGAACACCGTGTCGCAGATCAGCTTGCCGTCGACGAAGATCGCGCCGCTGTCCTGCATGTCGACCCCGGCGATCATCCGCAGCGTCGTCGACTTGCCGCAGCCCGAGGGTCCCAGAAGGCAGGTCACATGTCCCGGCTCGATGGTCAGCGAGACGTCATCGACGACGGCGCGCCCCTCGAACCGCCGCACGAGGTTCCGGATCTCCAAACGGGGGTGCGCCACTGCTGCCTGCCTCGCGTTGTTCCCGAAGTAAAAGCGTCGGGGATTGAGCTTACACGTCCGACTAGCAGCCCGAAAAGCGCCAGACAAGGAGAAGGGCCCCGAGGACCGGGCCGGGTGACGGTCTCAGCCGATGCCGCGCAGGGCACATGCGGCTCGGCGGCAGGGTCCAAGGCAGAAAACCGGCCCGGAAACCACCGGAGTGGGCGCGCGCCCGGCTGCGTCAAATACGCACATAGCCTAATATACCCTAGGTTGTTCGCGCACCCGCCGATCTACCTAAAGGACTTCACGCCTATAGTAACCCCAAGTAACAATCGCAATACTTGGCTCGAATATTTCGACCTGACATTACCGTTAGAATTCGGCTAACTTTCCTGAAATTAACGTCAGAATGGCTGTTTTCGGGTTGTGATATGGTGTGAAATCGGCTGCCTTCTCTCGACGCCGCCAACGACGATCAGGGAGTTCCATGTCACTTTTCATCATTGCGCTCCTTCCCTTCCTCGGAGCCCTGCTGCCCGGCCTGATGATTCAGGCCGGTCGACGCGCCTGCGGGATGACGACTCTCTTCGTCACCCTCGCCGCGCTGCTGGGGCTGGTCACCCACCTGCCCGCGATCTGGGCCGGCGAGACGGTCACCGCCTCGGTGGACTGGCTGCCCGCGATCGGGCTGAACGTGACGCTCTTCCTCGACGGGTTGGGGATGATGTTCGCCGCGCTGATCCTCGGGATCGGGGCGCTGGTGATCATCTACGCGCGCTATTACCTGACGCGCGATGACAACATGGGCGAGTTTTACACCTACCTGCTGCTCTTCCAGGGCGCGATGGTTGGCATCGTCCTGTCGAACAACATCCTCCTGCTGCTGATCTTCTGGGAGCTGACCTCGCTGTCGTCCTTCCTGCTGATTGGCTTCTGGAAGCACCTGCCCGAGGGCCGCCAGGGCGCGCGCATGGCGCTCACCGTGACCGGCATGGGCGGTCTGGCGCTGATCGGGGGCATGCTGCTGCTGGGCTCCGCGGCCGGCACCTACGAGATCACCGAGATCCTCGCGCGGCGCGACGTGATCCAGGCCTCGCCCTATTATGTCCCGGCGTTGCTGCTGATCCTGCTCGGCTGCTTCACCAAGTCGGCGCAGTTCCCCTTCCACTTCTGGTTGCCGCACGCCATGGCGGCCCCCACGCCCGTCTCGTCCTACCTGCACTCGGCAACCATGGTGAAGGCGGGCATCTTCCTGATGGCGCGGCTCTGGCCGGCGCTCTCGGGCACGCAGGAGTGGTTCTGGATCGTCACCTCGGCGGGTCTGATCACCATGGTCCTTGGCGCCGTGATCGGTCTTTTCAAGCATGACCTCAAGGCTTTGCTGGCCTTCTCGACGGTCTCGCACCTAGGCCTCATCACCATGCTTCTCGGCACAGGCACGGCCTACGGCGCAATGGCAGCGGTGTTCCACATCCTCAACCATGCGGCCTTCAAATGCTCGCTCTTCATGAGCGCGGGCATTGTCGACCACGAGGCGCACACCCGAGACATCCGCCGCCTAGGCGGGCTGCGCCACCTGATGCCGATGACCGCGACCATCGCCATCGTCGGCGCATTGGCCATGGCGGGCATCCCTCTGTTCAATGGCTTCCTGTCCAAGGAGATGTTCCTCGAGGAAGCCTCGCACACCGTTCTTTTCGGCTCGCACTGGCTGGTGCCTGTGCTGGCGACCCTTGGGGCGATCTTCTCGGCCGCCTACAGCTTCCGCTTCATCGCGCATGCCTTCCTCGGCAAGACCCGTGACGACTATCCGCACACGCCGCACGACCCGAACTTCGGCATGTGGGGGCCGCCTGCCTTTCTCGGGCTGATCGTGGTCGTCGTGGGCTGTCTGCCCTTCCTCGCGGAACCGGTGGTCAAATTGGTGACCGCCGCGGTGATCGGAGACGTCGCCGAGGTTCCCGGCGCGCATCTCGCGCTCTGGCACGGCGTCACCCCGGCGCTGATCATGTCGATCATCGCCACCGTCGGCGGCCTGATCCTGCTTGCGCTCTTCACCCCGCTGCTCAGGGGCTGGGACGCCGCGCCGCGCCCCGAGGCAAAGCAGATCTTCGACGCCCTCATTGGCCTCTGTGCCCGCGGCGCGGAGCGCCTCACGGGCGGGCTGAACAACGGCAGCTTCTCGCGCTACGCATCGGTCTTCACCGTGACCGTGCTGGTGGTGGCCGCCCACGCCTGGTTCACCGGCACGCTGGGGCCGGTAACGCGCGAGATGCTGCCGATCCAGCCGCTGCCGCTGGCGGGCTGGATCCTCATCGTCAGCGCCACCGGGCTCATCGTGGTCTTCCACCGCAACCGCCTTACGGCGCTGATCCTGATGGGAGTCATCGGCACCATGGTGTCGATCGCCTTCAACTACCTTTCCGCGCCGGATCTTGCGCTGACGCAGATCTCGGTCGAGGTGGTGACGATCATCCTGCTTTTGCTGGCGCTGAACTTCCTGCCCAACACCACGCCCATCGAGTCTCCGGTCTCGCGCCGGATGCGCGATGGGATCCTCGCGGCCGTGGCCGGCCTCGGCACCGCGGGGCTCACCTACGCCATCCTGCGCCGCGATTTTGCGATGGGGACGATCTCGGACTACATGCTCGACAACTCCTACGACGGCGGCGGCGGGACCAACGTGGTCAACGTGATCCTCGTGGACTTCCGGGGCTATGACACCTTCGGCGAAATCATCGTGCTCGGCATCGCCGCGCTGGTGATCTACGCGGTGACCGAAGCGCTGCTGACCGGGCCGGTGCGCGCGCGCCTGCTCAACCGCGTGCCGGACCAAGAACAGGCCGGAGACGCCCACCCGCTGATGATGGTGGTGGTCACCCGGCTGATCCTGCCCGTGGTGCTGATGGTCGGCGCCTATATCTTCCTGCGCGGTCACAACGAACCGGGCGGCGGCTTCGTCGCGGGTCTCGTGGTGTCGATCGCCGTGGTCATGCAGTACATGGCCTCGGGCTTCGCATGGGCCAACGAGCGCCAGCGCTACCCCTACCACGGGGTGATCGGCGCGGGCGTGCTGATCGCCGGGCTCACCGGCATCGGCGCGTGGCTCTTCGGAAAACCCTTCCTGACTTCGACCTTCGGCTACGTGACGCTGCCGGGGCTGGAGAAGTTCGAGCTTGCCTCGGCCATGGCCTTCGATCTCGGGGTCTTCCTCGCGGTGGTCGGCGCCGTACTGCTGTCGCTCGAGAGCTTCTCGCGGATGGCACGTCGCTCCGGCGACGAGCCCAGCGAGCATGCGATGGACATCGACCCCTCGCGCGATATCGAAAACGAGGGGGCCTGATCCATGGAATTTCTCATCGCGACCACCATCGGCGTGCTGACCGCCGCGGGCATCTACATGGTGATGCGGCTGCGCACCTTCCCCGTGATCATCGGCACCTCGCTGCTGACCTACGCCGTGAACCTCTTCCTCTTCGCCTCTGGCCGGTTGGTGATCAACCAGCCGCCGATCCTGCGCGACGACGTGACGAGCTACACCGACCCGCTGCCGCAGGCGCTGGTGCTGACGGCCATCGTGATCTCCTTCGGCATGACCGCCGTGGTGGTGATGATCGCGCTGGCCTCCTACCTCAACGCCAATGATGACCACGTGGACGAGGCGCGGGAGCTTGCCCGCGAGCGCCGCGCCGGAGAAGACCCTGACGCAAGACAGGGCGACGAGAAGGAGTCCCGCGCATGATGCACTGGATTATCGCCCCCGTGCTGCTGCCGGCCATGATGGCCGCCATCATCGTGCTTGCCGCGCGCTTCCACGAAACCCTGCAGCGGATCTTCTCGGTCGCCTCACTGGTGGCCACGCTTGCCATCGCCATCGGTCTTTACATACAGGCCAGCGATGGCACGGTGACGATCTACCAGCTCGGCAACTGGCAGGCGCCCTTTGGCATCGTGCTGGTGGCGGACCGGCTGGCGACGACCATGGTGCTGCTGACGGCGGTGCTGGCGCTGCCGGTGCTGATCTATGCGATCGGCTCGGGGTGGGACCGCCGCGGACAGCATTTTCACGCGCTCTTCCAGTTCCAGATCATGGGCATCATGGGCGCCTTCCTCACCGGCGATGCCTTCAACCTCTTTGTCTTTTTCGAGGTGCTGCTGATTGCCTCCTACGGGCTCATGGTCCATTCGGGCGGCGCGACGCGGACCCGGGCGGGCGTGCAGTACATGCTCTACAACCTGCTGGGCTCGACGCTCTTCCTCTTCGCGCTCGGCACGCTCTACGCGCAGGCCGGCACGCTCAACATGGCGGATTTGGCGCAGCGCGTGGCGGCGGCGGACGTGGAGAACTCTGCCGGGCTGCGCGTCGCAGCCGTGCTGCTGCTGCTGGTCTTCGCGATCAAGGCGGCGCTTCTGCCGCTGCACTTCTGGCTGCCCTCGAGCTATGCCGAGGCCCCGGCCCCCGTCGCCGCGCTCTTTGCCATCATGACCAAGGTGGGTGCCTATGGCATCATCCGCGTCTACACGATGATCTTCCCGCCCTCGTTGCCTCTTATGTCGGGCGCACACGAGGAATGGCTGCTGCCGCTGGCGCTGATCACCCTCGCGATTGGCATGATCGGGGTGCTCGGCACGCGCGAGATCGGGCGGCTCGTCGCCTTTTCGGTGATCGGCTCGATGGGGATGCTGCTGGCCTCGGTGGCGCAGTTCACCCCGGCGGGTATCTCGGCGGCGCTTTACTACGCGTTGCATTCGACGCTGGCGACGGCGGCGCTCTTTCTCGTCGTCGATGTGATCCGCGAGCGCCGCGGCAGCGTCGCAGGAGAGCTCACCGCAGCGCTGCCCATGGCTGGGGGCGCATTGGTGGCGGGGCTCTTCTTCATCGCCTCCATCGCCATGACGGGCCTGCCGCCGCTCTCGGGCTTCCTCGGCAAGCTGCTGATCCTCGAGGCGGCCGAGGGCGGCGCGCTGATGGGCTGGGTCTGGGCGGTGGTGCTGGGCTCGTCGCTGGTGGCCGTGGTGGGCTTTTCCCGCGCGGGCTCGACGATCTTCTGGAAGCCGCACCAGCTCGCGGTCGAGCAATGCGGCTCGGTGGACGATCCCGAGGACGCACAGGGCGCGCGTGAGATCCACGATCCCACGGGCGGCAACCAGCCGCTGCCGATGCTGGCCATCGGACTGCTGGTGAGCCTGCTGGTGGCGCTGACCGTCTTCGCCGGTCCGGTGACCCGGCAACTCGACGCCACCGCCGCGCAACTCTTTGCGCCGCAGCCCTATATCTCCACCGTGCTCGAGACGCCGGGCAAGGCGATCGAGAAGCACGGCGACGACCACGCCGATCCCCATGAGACCAACGCCGGCGGCCACGAACTGCCCGCCGACGAGTCCCATGAGCCCGGCACCGAGGCAACCACCGACGACGCATTGGGAGGACAGTGATGGCCGCGCGTTTCATGCAAAGGCTCTTTCCGCACCCGCTGCTGTCGGTTGCGCTGGTGATCATCTGGCAGTTGCTGGCGAACGAGCCCTCGATCAACAGCCTTGTATTCGGGGTCATCCTCGGCGTGCTGCTGCCCTTCGCCACAGCCGCGTACTGGCCGAACCGGCCGCAGGTGACCCGGCCGTGGAGGCTCATCCCCTATGGGCTGATCGTCGCCTGGGACATCATCACGGCCAATGTCACCGTGGCGCTGATCGTGCTCTTCAAACCCAATCGCAACATCCGCTCGGCCTGGGTGAACATCCCGCTCGACATCCGCACCCCCGAGGCGATCACCGCGCTCGCGGGGACCATCACCCTGACGCCAGGCACGGTCTCGGTCGACCTCTCGGACGAGGGCCACGCGCTGCTGGTGCACGCCCTGCATGCCGAGGACCCCGAGAAGGTCGCCCGCAAGATCAAATCCCGCTACGAACGCCGCCTGAAGGAGATTTTCGAATGATTGTCACCTATGCGCTCATCTTCGCCTTTGCCGCCGTGAGCCTGTCGTTGCTGCTGACGATGATCCGGCTGGTGAAAGGCCCCCGGAGCGGCGACCGCATCCTCGCGCTCGACACGCTGTCGATCAACGCCGTGGCGCTGATCATCCTCGTGGGCATCGCCGGGGCAACGCAGATCTACTTCGAGGCCGCTATGATCATCGCCATGCTCGGCTTCATTTCGACCGTCGCCGTGGCGCGCTTCGTGCTGAGAGGAGACATCATCGAATGAGCCACGACATCCTCGATATCGTCATTGCCGCGGCGCTGGTCATCGGCGGGCTGTTCACCTTGGTGGGCTCGATCGGCCTGCTGAAACTGCAGGCGCCCATGGCCCGGCTGCATGCGCCGACCAAGGCTTCGACGCTGGGAGTGGGTTCGATCCTACTGGCCTCGGTGCTCTTTGCCTTTGCCTC
Source organism: Salipiger sp. PrR007 (assembly GCF_010499845.1). Classification (NCBI taxonomy): domain Bacteria; kingdom Pseudomonadati; phylum Pseudomonadota; class Alphaproteobacteria; order Rhodobacterales; family Roseobacteraceae; genus Salipiger; species Salipiger sp. PrR007. Next base: position 162,701 of record NZ_JAAGOZ010000083.1, read on the forward strand.
CGGCGCGCCGTCCTACCACGAGCTGCTGATCATTGCCTTCCTGTTCATGACGGCACCGGTCTCGGCTTATTTCATCGGGAAAGTGCACATCCACCTCGGCCAGAACCGCAAGCCGCTGCCGACGCCGGCGCGCGATCGGATCTGGTCCACAAAGGCCAAGCGCGAAGAAGATACGCCGAACGTGCCGGAGATGAAGGCCGACGCGTAAGCGCTCAGCCGGCGGCTTCGAGCGCCTTGCCGAGCCGCGGCAGCCGCGCCTTTTTCAGAAGCCCGCGCAGGGTCCAGTCCTCGCCCGAGAGCCGCCGCGCCTCGGCGAGGACCGCCTCGCAGGCATCTTTGACCTTGCCCGGGTTCGCCTCGCAGAGACCGCGCAGGAAGCCGTCGGCATCGACACGCGAGAGGCCCTCCTCGGCGAGGATGTTGCGCGGGAAATCCTTGGCGTTCTCGGTGACGATGAGGTCGGCGCTTGCCGAGATGGCCGCCGCCAGCACATGCAGGTCCGCCGGGTCGGGCAGCCAGAGCCGGTCTTCAAGGGCGGGCTGGTAGCGCACCTCCGCCCCCGGCCAGGCGGCGCGCACCTGGGCGATCTCACCGCGCGCCTGCATCTCGCCCATCGGGCCGAGCTTGCGCGCCGCGAGCGCCCATTCTTCCAGGATGCGCGCGGACCACAGCGGCTGGAAGAGCCCCTGCGCCGCGACGCCAAGGAGCACCTCGCGCATCACCGTGGGGTAGATGACGCAGGTGTCCAGAAGCACCTTCACAGGCGGAACACCAACGCCTTCAAGTAGCCCGATTCCGCCAGCTGCGGCAGCAGCGGGTGATCCGGCCCGGCAAAGCCGGTGTGCAAGAGCTGCGCCCGGCGCCCGGCCCGGCCGATGCCGCGCAGGCAGGCGCCGGTGAAGCTCGAGAGATCCGCCGCGTGCGAGCACGAGCAGAGCACCAGGTAGCCGCCCTCTTCGACCAGCGGCGCCGAGAGCCGCGCGACCTTCTCATAGGCGCGCAGACCTGCTTCCAGCGCGGGTTTGGCCGGGGCGAAGGCGGGAGGGTCGCAGACCACGAGGCCGAAGCGCTCGCCCTCGGTCCCCAATGCCTCGAGCGTGTCGAACGCGTCGCCCTGACGTGTGGCGAAGCGCTCTGCCGCGCCCATGCGCCTCGCGCCTTCCTCGGCCAATGCCAGCGCCGAAGCCGATCCGTCGACCGAAAGCGCACTCGCCGCGCCGCCCGCCAGCGCCGCCAGGGCGAAGCCTCCGACGTGGGAGAAGACGTCGAGCATCCTTTGCCCGCTCGCCAGCCGCGCGGCGAAGCCGTGGTTCGGGCGCTGATCGTAGAAAAGGCCGGTCTTCTGGCCGCCGGTGAGATCGGCCATGTAGGTCGCGCCGTTCATCTCGACCGGCAGCGGCGCCTCGGGCGCCTGGCCCAGCAGCACCGCATCCTGATCGTCGAGCCCCTCCAGCTGGCGGCCCCGGCCGCCGGCGTTCTTGAGGATGTTCGTGACGCCAGAGACCTCGGCGAGCGCCTCGGCCAGCTCGGGCAACAAGAGCTCGGCCCAGGCGGCATTCGGCTGGATCACCGCGGTGTCGCCGAAACGGTCGATGATCACGCCGGGCAGCCCGTCAGCCTCGGCGTGGACCAGCCGGTAGTAGGGCGCCGGGAACAGCCGCTCGCGCAGTTCCAGCGCACGGGTCAGCTTGGCGGCGAGCCAGGCCTTGTCGATCGTGGCTTCGGGGTCGCGGTCGAGCATCCGGCAGATGATCTTCGAGCTGGGTGTCACGCCCACCAGCCCGAGCAGCTTGCGGTCGTTGTCCTCGAGCCGCGCAACGGTGCCGGCGGCAAGGTTCCGGGTCCGGCGGTCGACCACCAACTCGTTTGCATAGACCCACGGGTAACCACGGCGCAGCGCCTGCGGTTTGGCCTTGGGAAGGAGACGGACGGTGGGGAGATCGGGCTGTGTCATCTTGCCCCTTTAGCGCCGCGCGGGTGCCTTGGAAAGCATCTTCGCAGCCGCGCGTTGCAGCCCTGCCATGCAAGAGGGGTCAAGAAGACTTGCCACACAGGCCGCAAGGCCCGAGAATCGTCCAACCGATCCGAGAAGAGGGCCGCCATGAGACTGACGCTCTATTCCCATCCGCTTGCCTCTTATTGCCACAAGGTCCTGATCGCGCTCTACGAAACAGGGACCGACTTGGAGACCGTCACGGTGGATCTCGGCGATCCGGCCCAGCACGCCCGACTCCACGGTCTCTGGCCGGTCGGCAAGCTTCCCGTGCTGCATGACGCCGAGCGGAACCTGATCCTGCCCGAGGCGACGATCATCATCGACTACCTGGAGCGGGTCTGCCCCGGGCCGCAACGGTTGCTCCCCGCCGATCCCGACGCCTGCCTGCAGGCGCGGCTGTGGGACCGGTTCTTCGACCTCTACGTGCAGGGGCCGATGCAGAAGATCGTCTTCGACAGTTTCCGTGCCGAGGATCAGAAGGATCACCTGGGAGTCGCAGAGGCCAAAGAGCAGCTGCGTCAGGCCTACGTGATAATCGAGCAGCACATGACGGGGCGGCTCTGGGCCGCCGGGGACGACTTCTCGCTCGCCGAATGTTCCGCCGCGCCCGCGCTCTTCTTTGCCCGCATCCTGCAGCCCTTCGAGCCCGGGCAGACCGCGCTCGACGGCTATTTCGAACGCCTCCTCCTGCGCCCTTCTTTCTGCCGGGTGCTGATCGAGGCGCAGCCCTGGTTCGAGAGCTTCCCGTTCCACGACCGCATGGACGCGCGCTTTCAATCCCCCGTCCCGAACTGAGACTGGCGCAGGCGCCGCACCGACCGCCCCGATAACGTCGCGCGAGGGGAACGCGGCCCGTTCTTGTCCACTGCCGCGACGCGCTGCTCCAATTTCACGCGTTCCCCTCTGCGCGGCCGTCCGCCCAACCCTAGCATCTTTACTGATAGCGCTAACTGAGCTACATGCTGCGCAAGGACGCCAGACCGGGCCGACCCCGGACAGCGAAAGGAGCCCCTCTCATGTCGCTCAACGCCACCATCGCCAAGGTCACCGCCGAGATCGAGGCGCGCTCGGAAAACCTCCGAGGCACCTATCTCGACAGGATGCGCCGCGCCGCCGAGGAAGGTCCGCGCCGCGCCCATCTCACCTGCGGCAACCAGGCCCACGCCTATGCCGCCACCGGGCAGGACCAGCAGGCCCTGGCGACGGGCCGGGCGCCGAACCTCGGCATCGTCACCGCCTACAACGACATGCTTTCGGCCCACCAGCCCTACGAGCGCTACCCAGAGCTGCTGCGCACCGCGGCGCGCTCGGTCGGCGGCACGGCGCAGGTGGCGGGCGGCGTTCCGGCCATGTGCGACGGGGTCACGCAGGGCCAGGTCGGGATGGAGCTCTCGCTCTTCTCGCGCGACGTGATCGCGCTGGCCGCCGGGGTTTCGCTCTCGCACAACACCTATGACGCCGCCGTCTACCTCGGTGTCTGCGACAAGATCGTGCCCGGGCTCGTCATCGCCGCGGCCACCTTCGGCTATATCCCCGGCCTCTTCCTGCCCGCCGGGCCGATGACCAGCGGCCTGCCCAACGACGAGAAGGCCAAGGTCCGCCAGCAATACGCCACCGGCGAGGTCGGCCGCGACAAGCTGATGGAAGCCGAGATGAAGAGCTACCACGGCCCCGGCACCTGCACCTTCTACGGCACCGCAAACTCCAACCAGATGCTGATGGAGTTCATGGGTCTGCACCTGCCCGGCAGCTCCTTCATCAACCCCAACACCCCGCTGCGCGACGCGCTGACCGAGGCCGGGGCGAAACGCGCGCTGTCGATCACCGCGCTCGGCAATGAGTACCGCCCGGTCTGCGACGTTCTCGACGCCAAGGCCTTCGTCAACGGCATCGTCGGCCTCATGGCCACGGGCGGGTCGACCAACCTCGTGCTGCACCTGCCGGCCATGGCGCGCGCCGCGGGCGTGGCGCTCGAGCTGTCGGACTTCGACCAGATCTCGCAAGCGGTGCCGCTGATGGCCAAGGTCTATCCCAACGGGCTTGCGGACGTGAACCACTTCCACGCCGCGGGCGGGCTGCAGTACATGATCGGCGAGCTGCTCGACGCGGGCCTCATGCACGAGGACGTCAAGACGGTCGCGGGCGACGGCATGCACCTCTACACGCAGGAACCGAAGCTCAAGGATGGCGCCATCGTCTACGAGGACACCCCGCGCAAGAGCCAGAACGACAAGATCCTCCGGCCCGCCTCGGACCCTTTCCAGAAGTCGGGCGGGCTCAAGCAGATGATCGGCAACCTCGGCCACGGCATCATGAAGATCTCGGCGGTGAAGCCCGAGCATCACGTCGTCGAGGCGCCGGTGCGCATCTTCCACGACCAGGCGCAGGTGAAGCAGGCCTTCAAGGCCGGCGAGTTCACCACGGACACCATCGTCGTGGTGCGCTTCCAGGGGCCGAAGTCGAACGGCATGCCCGAGCTGCACAGCCTGACGCCGACCCTCGCCGTGCTGCAGGACCGCGGCCTGAAGGTGGCGCTGGTCACCGACGGGCGGATGTCGGGCGCGTCCGGCAAGGTGCCCTCGGCGATCCACGTCTGCCCCGAAGCCGCAGACGGCGGCCCGCTTGCCAAGCTGCGCGATGGCGACATCGTCCGGCTCGATGCCACCACCGGCACGCTGCAATGCCTGACCGAGGGCTTCGAGGACCGCGAGGCGGTCACCGCCGACCTCACGGGCAACGGCCATGGCGTCGGCCGCGAGCTCTTCGAGGCCTTCCGCCGGAACGTTGGGCTGGCCTCGAATGGCGCGGCGGTCGTCGTCTGACCGCCTGCCGCGCTTGCCCTTTCGGCATTTCGAAAATAACCCTGACGCGACCGCTCCGGTCCCAATGACACCCAGACAAAGGCCCCGCCCATGACCCCCCAGGATGCCAGCCGCGCCAACGAAGCCCTCTGCAAGCTCGCCCCGGTGATCCCGGTTCTGGTGATCGACGATCTCGCCCATGCCCGCCCGCTGGCCGAGGCGCTGGTCGCAGGCGGACTGCCAGTCTTGGAGGTAACCCTGCGCACCCCTGTGGCGCTCGACGCGATCCGCGAGATGGCGCAGGTCGAGGGCGGCGTCGTCGGAGCGGGCACGCTGCTCACCCCTGCGGATGTCGAGGCCGCGGTCGCGGCGGGCGCCAAGTTCGGCGTCTCGCCGGGCGCCACGGACCGGCTGCTCGACGCCTGCGAGGCCGCCGAGCTGCCACTGCTGCCCGGCGCCGCCACCGCCTCCGAGGCGATGGCCCTGCTCGAGCGCGGCTACACGGTGCAGAAATTCTTCCCCGCCGAGGCCAATGGCGGCGCCCCGGCTCTGAAGGCGATCGGCGCGCCAATTCCCCAGGTGCGCTTCTGCCCCACCGGCGGCGTCAGCATGAAGAACATCGGCGACTACCTCAATCTCAAGAACGTGCTCTGCTGCGGCGGGTCGTGGGTGGCCCCGAAAGAGCTGATGCAGGCCGGGGACTGGGACGGCATCGTCGCGCTGGCGCGCGAAGCGGCGGCGCTGCCGCGCTGAGCGCGGCGCTGTAAGGGGGGGGCGCTGCCCCCGACTGCGGCTGCTTCTCTTTCCAGATACGCGCGCCTCAGGCGCTCCCGGGACCCCTGCGCTCAGGACCGCCGTGCCGCGCGGCCTCCGCGGCGGCGCGGCAAAGCAACTGCGCGGCCCTCGGTCATGACCTGCGTCATCGGGTGCCCCGGCGTGCCATGGCGGGCCAGCAGCGTGTCGAGCGCGGCCCGCGGATCAGCCCCCTCGGGCAGCGACAGTGCCCAGTCCAGGAAGATCGAGCGGCACTCTTCGAGGCTGATGCCCTCGATCCGGTAGGCCTCGGCGATCAGCGCCTTGGGATCGAGCGCGTCGCCCTTCATTCCGCCGGCACCGGTAGGGCGGCACTGATGATCTCGGCGGCGCGGCTGGCCATCTCGTCCAGTTTCGCGCGCAGGGCCTCCGGTCCGTCGACCCCGGCGAGGCTGGTGAGGAAGCTGCAGCCGCCCGCGCCCAGTTGGCCGGGGTCGAGCCGACCCTGGGTGATCAGCCGCGCGCCGATCTGCAGCGCCCAGCAGAGGCGATAGGTGGCGGCGAGGTGGTCGGCCTCGGCGCGGCTCAGCCAGCCCTCCTGCGCTGCCGCCGCAAGGCCGCGAGCGGTGCGCCGCGGTGCCTGCCCCGAGAGCAGCGCACCGGCCTGACCGACCAGCTCGATATCCTGCATCCGCCCCTGCCCGAGCTTCGGATCCCAAGGATCGCCGCTGCCCTTTGCGGCGGCAATACGCGCGCGCATCTTCGACAGCTCTCCCAGCACCTTGCCCCGGTCGTGCGGTCCGGCCAGCAGCTCATGCCGCCGCGCCTCGACCTCGGCCGCGAGATCCGCCGGACCTGCCACAACCCGTGCGCGGGTCAGCGCCAGGTGCTCCCAGACCCAGGCGCCCGTGCGCTGGTACTCGGTGAAGGCGGCGAGCGAGGTCGCCACCGGCCCCTGATTGCCCGATGGGCGCAAGCGCATGTCGATCTCGTAGAGCTTTCCCTCGGCCATGGGCGCCGTCATCGCGGTGATCAGCGCCTGCGTCAGCCGGGCGTAATAGGTGCGCGACGGAAGCGGCCGCTTGCCTTCGGAGGCATCGACCCCATCCGCGTCGTAGATCACGATAAGGTCGAGGTCGGAATGCGCGTGCAGCCGCCCCGCCCCAAGACTGCCCATGCCCACCACCACCGCACCACGGCCCGGGGCGTCGCCGTGCTTGCGGGCGAATTCGGCCTGCACGACCGGAGCCAGCGCGGCGAGCGTCGCCTCGGCCAGCTCGGCGTAATGCTTGCCCGCCTCCTGCGGCTCCGAGATTCCGCGCAGCAAGTGCACGCCGATGCGGAAGTGCCACTCGTGCTGCCAGCGCCGCGCCAAATCAAGCTGGCGCTCGTAGTCCTCTTCGCGCGAGAGCACCTCCGAGAGATCGACGGTCAGCGCCGTCACCCCCGGCCAGGGGGCAAAGAAATCGCCGCCGATCACCGCGTCGAAGACCTGGGCGTTGCGCGACAGGTGCAGCGCCAGCTCGGGCGAGACCGAGACGATGTCGACCAGCAGATCGACGAGCTGCGGGTTGGCCTCGAAAAGCGAGAAGAGTTGCACCCCTGCTGGCAGCCCGGCCAGAAAGCCGTCGAAGGCGGTCAGCGCCTCCTCGGGGCGGGCTGCGCGGGCGAGGCGATTGAGGATCTCGGGGCGCAGGCGGTTGAAGATCTCCACCGCGCGGTTCGAACGCAGCGCCGGGTAGCTTGGCCAGCGCGCCACCAGTGGGCTGTCCTCCAGCGGCGAGGCGGCGACGGGCTCGCCACGGCTTTCGGGGGCAAAGAAGCCCTCGGTCAGCTCGTGCACCTCCTCGAGCCGTGCTTCCAGGTCGGATTTCAGCTCGGCCAGATCGCGCCCGCAGAGGGCGGCGAGCCGGGCAAACCCTTCCTCGCTACCGGGCAGCGCGTGGGTCTGGGCGTCCTGCACCATCTGGATGCGGTGCTCGATCTCGCGGTGCGCGCGGTAGTGCTCCGTCAGCGTCTCGGTGACCGGCTGCGGCACCCAGCCGGTCTCGGCCAGCACCTGCAGCCCCGGCACCGTGCCGCGCACCCTGAGGCGCGGATCCCGGCCCCCGGCGATGATCTGGCGGGTCTGGGTGAAGAACTCGATCTCGCGGATGCCGCCGCGGCCCAGCTTCATGTTGTGCCCTGGCAGGGTGATCGGCCCCGAGAGCCCCTTGGTCTCGCGATAGCGCAAGCGCATGTCATGGGCGTCCTTGATCGCGGCGAAGTCGAGGTGCTTGCGCCACACGAATGGCCGCAGCGACTCGAGAAAACGCGCGCCAGCCTCCGGGTCCCCGGCGCAGGGCCGGGCCTTGATCCAGGCGGCGCGCTCCCAGGCGCGGCCAAGGCTCTCGTAATAGCGCTCGGCGGCCTCCATTGCCATGCAGACCGGGGTGACTGCGGGATCGGGGCGCAGCCGTAGGTCGGTGCGGAAGACGTAGCCCTCGCCGGTCAGGTCGTTGAGCGTGGCACTCATGCGTTTCGTGGCGCGGATGAAGGACGCGCGGGCCTCGTGGAAATCGTCACGCTCGAAGCGGGTTTCGTCGAAGAGACATATGAGATCGATGTCGGAGCTGTAGTTGAGTTCCCCCGCGCCCATCTTGCCCATGGCAAAGACCACCATGCCGCCGGCGGCGGCGACGTCGTCCTCGGTGGCGCCGGGCAGTTTGCCGCGCTTCACCTCGCGGGCGATCGCGTCACGCAGGGCGATCTGCGTCGCGAGGTCGGCGAAGTCGGTCAGCGTGCCGGTGACCTGCTCCAGCGGCCAGGCGCCGCCAAGGTCCGCAAGCCCGACCAGCAGCGCAACCCGGCGCTTGGCCTCGCGCAGCGGCACGCGGGGGTCGCCCTCGGTGCCGCGCAGCGCCGCGAAGAGCGCCACGAGCGCGTCCTGCGGGGCATCTACTGCGCCCTCGAGCCAGGTGCTTTCCTTGCGGATGAGGCCCGCGAGATAGGGGCTGGAGCCGCCCGCCCCCTCGATCAGCTCGGCGATGGGGTCCGAGGCCCAGGGCACGGCGGCGCGGGCCTCTTCTCCGAGGGTGGGCTCGAAAGGGCGGGGCAGTCGGGTGATCGCATCGGCAAGGTTCATGGCGGCAGATGGCCACGGTTGCGCGCTTTGTGCAATGCCAACTGGCATGCGGTGGCTTGCCGCGCCGCCGCGCGGGCGGCTATGCCTCGGAGCGACAGAGACGGGAGACGATCATGAGCAAGAGCCTGAAACGGGTGCGCGCGGCGCTGGAAGAGGCCGGGCTGCCGGTGGAGATCCTCGAGGTGGAAAACGCCCGCACCGCGCAGGAGGCGGCCGACTCGGTGGGCTGCGCGCTCGACCAGATCGCCAAGTCGATCATCTTCCGCGCCGAGCAGAGCGGCGCGGCGGTGTTGTTCCTGACCGCGGGCGGCAACCGGGTCTGCGCCGAGAAAGCCTCGGCCTTGGCGGGCGAGCCGCTGGGCAAGGCGGATGCGGCGCTGATCCGCGGGCAGACCGGGTTTGCCATCGGGGGCGTTTCGCCGGTCGGGCACCTCACGCCGATCCGGGCCTGGATCGACCCGCGGCTGCTGGAGTTTGCGCAGGTCTGGGCGGCGGCGGGCACACCGCGGCACCTTTTCGCGCTCGACGCCCACGTGCTGCCGGGGCTCACCGGCGCGGTGGCGGCGGAGTTCACCGAGTGACCGGGATGGATTTCCTGATCGACGGCGATGGGCCTGACCGCCCGACCCTGCTGCTCGCCCATGGCGCCGGCGCGGCGATGGACAGCGATTTCATGGCGCGGATGGCGGCGCTTCTGGCTCGCGAGGGGCTGCGGGTCGCGCGCTTCGAGTTCGGCTACATGGCGCAGCGCCGCACGGGCGGCTCCAAGCGCCCGCCGCCCAAGATCGAGCTGCTTCAGCAGGAATACCGCGCGGCGATCGAGGCCCTGGCCTGCGATGGTCCGCTCTTCATCGGCGGCAAGTCCATGGGCGGGCGGGTCGCGAGCCTCATTGCCGACGACCTCTTCAAGGCGGGCAGGATTGCCGGGCTGGTTTGCCTTGGCTACCCGTTCCACCCCACCGGCAAGCCCGAGAGGCTGCGCACGGAACACCTCGCGGCGCTGCGCACGCCCGCGCTGATCTGCCAGGGCACCCGCGATCCCTTCGGCACGCGCGAAGAGGTGGCGGGCTATGCGCTGTCGGAGAGCATCGCCCTGGACTGGCTCGACGACGGCAATCATGACCTCAAGCCGCGCAAGAGCGTGAGCGGGCAGAGCCACGAGGACAATCTCGCGCGCGCCGCGGCGGCGGTTTCGGACTGGGTGGCACGGACCGTCTAGGCTCCAAGGCCCTTCGCGGCGGACAACGCGTCAAACCGCCCGGCGCGGAAAATGTAAAAACCTTTCACATCACCCCTTGAAGGGGGCCGGGCGAATACCGATCTTCGGTAATGTGAAGACCATTCACATCACACCGAACCGAAAGGACACGACCCATGACCGCCGCCTCGCAGCACTACACCCAGCCCGCCAACCCCGGCTGGCTGCGCCGTGCCGAGTTCTGGCTCGACCAGCGGGGCAAACCCGCGTGGATCGTCGCCATGATCCTCGGTTTCATGATTTTCTGGCCCATCGGCCTCGCCCTTCTTGCCTATATGATCTGGAGCAAACGCATGTTCGGAAAGTCTTGCCGCAATCGTCACAGCAACCGTCACGCCGCGTTCCAGCAGGGCTTCAACGCCATGCGCCCGAGCGGCAACGCCGCCTTCGATGCCTACAAGGCTGACACGCTGCGCCGCCTCGAAGACGAGCAGAAGAGCTTCGAGGACTTCCTGCAGCGCCTGCGCGAGGCACGTGACAAGGCCGAGTTCGACCAGTTCATGGACGACCGCGACCGCAAGGCCCGCGAAGAGCGCGAAACGGGCGAGATCGAAAACGCCTGATCACCAGGATCACACATCGCCATGGCCCAGCACGGGCCATGGCACCGACACCCCACCGGGCTCTGCCCTCTGGATTTCTTCCGGCATCGTCCCCACCTGCCCTGTAACCCCGAAACTGCACCCGCCCGAGACGGACAGCCCGAGCGAGAGAGACATGTACCCCAACGCGACTTATTCCCATCTACCCGACCCGGTGCACCAGCGTGCCTTCTACGAGAGTGTCGCGCTCAAGCGCGGCATGGCCTGGGTCATCGACACGATGATCGTTGCGGTGCTGGTGTTCATCGCCCTTCTGTTCACTGCTTTCCTTGGCGTGTTCATTTTCTTCGCCATCTGGCTGGTGGTCAGCTTCGGCTACCGGGTGGCGACCCTGACCACCGGCTCGGCGACCTGGGGCATGCGCCTCATGGCGATCGAGTTCCGCGATTGGCAGGGGCAGCGCTTTGGCCTGCCTCAGGCGCTGCTGCACACGCTGGGATACACGGTTTCCGTGTCCTTTGCGCCGCTGCAGATTGTCTCGATCGTCTGCATGCTGGCGACAGAGCGCGGTCAGGGTCTGACCGACCTCGCCCTCGGCACCGTGGCGCTGAACCGACGCGCCGCCTGACACCGGGACAGCTCAAGACGCAAGGGGGGCCTCGGCCCCCTTTTCTTTGTCGGAGGCGTGGGGACGGTGCCTTGCGTGCCCCTTCAAGAGCGCCCGGCATCCACGCGACGGCGCGCCCGTTGGCGATCTTTCGCGCGCACCCTTTCCCAAGATCGTGATAGCTGCATATGTAAGATGAGGTGGGGTTGGCGACCAGCCCTTTCGTTGTTACGTTTTTCTTTCAAACAGCCCGGACGGTTCCGAAATGCGCCACTCGCTGCCCCTTGCGCCGCAATTCTACGTCACGGCGCCGCAACCCTGCCCCTACCTGCCGGGCCGGATGGAGCGTAAACTGTTCACCGCGCTGCAGGGGGACAGTGCCGAGAAGCTCAATGACAGCCTCTCCAAGCAGGGATTCCGGCGCTCGCAGAACGTGCTGTACCGCCCGTCCTGTTCCGAGTGTTCGGCCTGTCTTTCGGCGCGGATCGACGTGCGCCGCTTCGCCCCGTCCAAGAGCCAGCGCCGGTCGCTGAAGCGCAACGCCCATCTGCACCGCCGGGCGTCGAGCCCCTGGGCCACCGAGGACCAGTTCGAGCTCTTCCGCCGCTACCTCGACGCGCGCCATGCCGATGGCGGCATGGCCGACATGGATATCTTCGAGTTTGCCGCGATGGTCGAGGAGACACCGATCCGCAGCCGCATCGTCGAATACACCGACGGCGCGCGCGGCGACCTCGCCGCAGTCTGTCTGACCGACGTGCTCGATGACGGGCTGTCGATGGTCTATTCCTTCTACGATCCCGATCTGCCCAAGTCCGGGCTCGGCACCTGGATGATCCTCGATCACATCGACATCGCCCGCGAGGCGGGGCTGCCTTACGTCTACTTGGGCTACTGGGTACCCGGCTCGCCCAAGATGGGCTACAAGGCGCAATTTTCGGCGCTCGAGATCTACCGCCGCGGTCGCTGGGAGCCGATGCGCGGAGACGACGATTACGCCTCCGAGACCCATCCGCTGAGCACCGACCCGATCGCCGAGCAGGTCGCGAACATCTCGCTGCCCGACAGCCGGGGCTGAAGGCAAGAGCCTCGAGGTCCGGAGGATCGCGGCGCGATCCTGCCTCCGGCACGGATATTTTCCCCCGAGACACAACGCCGGGCGTGGCGCCCGGTCTTCCTGCCGGGTCACGATCACCCGTGGCGGGCGTCGGGTGCTTCCCTCGGGCCGAATGTTCTGGCAATGTTCTCACTCTGCCACCCCGTATCGACTCTGCTGCACCTGACCCCATGCGTTCCCTGCCCGCCAGCGCGCCTCTTGCCGAGGCCGATCCCCTCGCCCTCTGCCCCGCCCGGGTGCATGAGGCCGAAGGGCGTGCGCGGCGCGGCTTCGCGCTTTTCCAGGCGGCGCGCCACGACGGGCCGCTGATCTGGATCCTGCCACGCCACGCGCCGCAGACCCCGCTGCTGCGCGGCCTGCCCGAGGGCCTGGGCGCGCGGCTGCTCTTGGTGCGCACGCAAAGCGAGACCGATCTGCTGTGGACCGCCGAGGAGGCGCTGCGCTGCCCCGCCGTGGGGCTGGTGGTGGCTGAGCCTGGCGAGCTGCTTTCTCTCACCGCAGGGCGGCGGCTGCAGCTGGCGGCGGAGGCCGGGCGGACCACCGGGCTGATGCTGATCCAGAGCGGCCAGGGCAGCAATGCCGCCGAGACACGCTGGGCCTGCGAACAGCTTCCTTCCCCCGCGCCGGACTCGACTCTGCAGCAATGGGACCTTATAAAGAACAAAAAGGGAACACTGAAACTTTGGACCGTGGATTGGCGTGGCGAGACGTCTGCTTTCCATCTGGTTTCCGCGGCTGGCGAGCGACACGAGCCTGCGGAAACGCCCCGTTGAGGGGCCCTTTGCCCTGACCCTGCGGTCGGGCAATTCCGATCATCTGCACTGCGTCTCGCCGCTGGCGCAGGCGCACGGGCTGGCGCGCGGCATGGCGCTGGCCGACGCCCGCGCCATCTGCCCCGATCTGGCCACCCGCCCCGCCGAGCTGGCGCGCGAGGCGGCGGCGCTGGCGGGGCTGCGTCGCTGGGCCGGGCGCTACGCGCCTCTGGTGGCGCGCGACGGCGCCGACGGGCTGATCGCCGACATCACCGGGGTGCCGCATCTCTTCGGCGGCGAGCCGGCCTTGCGCGCCGATCTGCATGACCGGCTGGAGCGCACGGGGCTGGCGGCGCAGAGCGCCATCGCCGGCACCCGGGGCGCGGCGCACGCGCTGGCCCGCCACGGCGGCGGGGTGCTGCCCGAGGGCGCGCTGGCCGAGGGGCTGGGACCGCTGCCGGTCTCGGCCCTGCGCATCGACCACGAGACCGCCGCCACGCTTTGCCGCGTCGGGCTGACCCGCATCGCCGATCTCGTCCACCTGCCCCGCGCGCCGCTGGCCAAGCGCTTCGGCCCGGCGCTGATCACCCGGCTCGATCAGGCGCTCGGCACCCAGCCCGAGCCGGTGGACGCCGAACGCGAGGCGCCGCATTTCGGCGTGCGCATGACCCTGCCCGAGCCCATCGGCCTGCAGGAGGACGTGATGGCCGGCCTCGCGCGATTGCTCGAGCGGCTCTGCGCCCAGCTCACCCACCACCAGCACGGCGCGCGGCGGGTGCTGCTAGAGCTGCGCCGCGTCGACCGCGAGACCGCCCATGTGCGGGTCGGCCTCGCCCGCCCCATGCGCGACCCCGCCCGCATCGCCGCGCTCTTCGAGAAGGGCGTGGGCGAGGTCGAGGCCGGCTTCGGCATCGACGCGCTGCGGCTCTGCGCCGAGGTGACGGAAAAGCTGCCGCCCGAGCAGCTGGGCCATGGCAGCACTCCGGGCCGCCCGAAGCTGCGCAGCGAGGATGCGCTGGCGGATCTCGTCTCGCGGCTCGGCAACCGGCTCGGCTTCGACGCCGTGCAGCGCATGCTGCCCGCCGACAGCACCATCCCCGAGCGCAGCTTCCTCATCGCCCCCGCTGCCTACAGCACCGCAGAAGAGGCGCCGCCCCGGCGTGGCCCGCCGCGACCGCAGATCCTCTTTCCGCCCGAGATGGTCAGCGGTGCGCGCGGCGCGCAGCCCGGCCATCCCCCCGCGCAGTTCCGCTGGCGCAACATGCGTTTTTCCACCCTGCGCGCCACCGGGCCGGAACGCATCGCCCCTGAGTGGTGGTTCGACGATCCCGCATGGCGCGCAGGGATCCGGGACTACTGGCGGATCGAAACCCGCGAAGGGCCGCGGCTCTGGCTGTTCCACACCCCGCAGGTGGCGGGCTGGAACGCGGGCGGCGCGCAGGACTGGTTCGTGCAGGGGGAGTTTGCATGACCCCCTATGCCGAGCTTTGCGTGACCAGCAACTTCACCTTCCTCACCGGGGCCTCGCACCCCGAGGAGCTGGTCACCCGTGCCGCCGAGCTGGGACTCGAGGCGATCGCCATCACCGACCGCAACTCGGTGGCCGGGGTGGTGCGCGCCTTTTCGGCGCTGAAGGAACTGGAGCGGCTGCAGGGCGAGGCGCGCGAGGCCGCGGAGGCGGCGGCGCGCGAGGCCCCGGCGATCCGCTCGCAATCGCTGACCGATCCGTCGAGCCGCCAGCGCGTGGCGCAGGTGCCGCCGGGGGCCGCGCCGCTGCTGCCCCCGGACCAGCCGCTGCCCCGGCTCATCGCGGGCGCGCGGCTGGTGCTGACCGACAGCGCGCTGCACTGGCTCGCCCTGCCCTGCGACATCGCCGCCTGGGCGCGGCTGACGCGGCTCTTGTCGCTGGGCAAGCGGCGGGCGGAGAAAGGCGCGTGCCACCTCACCCGCGCCGACCTGCACGCCGCCTGCGAAGGGATGATCCTCATCGCCCTGCCGCCAGACCCGCTGGAGCCCGACGCTCCCCGTGCAAACCCCGACGCCGAGCTGCGCGAGATGCTACGCCGCTGCCCCGGGCGTAGCTTCCTCGGGGCCGCGCCGGTCTACGACGGGCGCGATCAGATCCGGCTCGACCGGCTGGCGCAGCTCTCGCAGCAGACCGGCCTGCCGCTGGTGGCGGTGGGCGATGCGCTCATGCACCGCTCGGCCCGCCGCCCGCTGGCCGACGTGCTGACCTGCCTGCGCGAGGGCTGCACCATCGACAATATCGGCACCCGGCGGCTGACCAACGGCGAGCGGCGGCTGAAGTCCGGCGACGAGATGGCCCGGCTCTTCCACCGCTACCCCGCCGCGCTACGCCGCACGGTCGAAATCGCCGATCGCTGCGCCTTCCGCCTCGACGAGCTGCGCTACCAGTACCCGGACGAGGCGCAAAACGGCGAGCCGGCGCAGGACCGGCTCGCCCGGCTCTCGCGTGAAGGGTTGCACTGGCGTTACCCTTCGGGTCCGCCGCCGAAGATCGTGCACCGGGTGGAAAAGGAACTGCGGCTGATCGGCGAGATGGGCTACGCCTCGTATTTCCTGACGGTGCACGACATCGTCGCCTTCGCCCGCTCGCGCGGCATCCTGTGCCAGGGGCGCGGCTCGGCGGCCAACTCTGTCGTGTGCTACCTGCTCGGCGTCACAGAAGTGCCCCCCGAGAGCATCACGCTGATCTTCGAGCGCTTCATCTCGAAGGAACGCGGCGAGCCGCCCGATATCGACGTCGATTTCGAGCATGAGCGGCGCGAGGAGGTGATCCAGTGGATCTACGAGCGCTACGGGCGCGAGCGCGCCGGGCTGACCGCCACGGTGATCCACTTCCGCTCGCGCGCGGCGATCCGCGAGGTCGGCAAGGTGATGGGGCTGAGCCAAGACGTGATCGCCCGGCTCTCGGGGCAGATCTGGGGTTGGTCGTCGAGCGCCCCGGACGAGGACCGCATGCGCGACGCCGGGATCGATCCCACCGATGACCGGGTGCTGATGACCGCCAAGCTGATCGAGGAGATCATCGGCTTCCCCCGGCACCTCTCGCAGCACGTCGGCGGCTTCGTCATCACCCACGGGCGGCTCGACGAGCTCTGCCCGATCGAGAACGCGGCGATGGACGACCGCACGGTGATCGAATGGGACAAGGACGACATCGACGCGCTGGGGCTTTTGAAGGTCGACATCCTCGCGCTGGGGATGCTGACCTGCATCCGCAAGGCCTTTGGCCTTCTGGTGGAGCACCGCGGCCAGCGCTGGACGCTGGCCAATGTCCCTGCCGAGGACGGCACGGTCTACGACATGCTCTGCCGCGCCGATGCCATCGGGGTATTCCAAGTGGAAAGCCGGGCGCAGCTCAACTTCCTGCCCCGGATGCTGCCCCAGTGCTTCTACGATCTGGTGTGCGAAGTGGCCATCGTGCGCCCCGGCCCTATCCAGGGCGGCATGGTGCATCCCTTCATCAACCGCCGCCAGGGCAAGGAGCCGGTCGAGGATCTGGGCCCCGCGATGATGGAGGTGCTGGGCCGCACCTACGGCGTGCCGCTCTTTCAGGAACAGGCGATGCAGATCGCCGTGGTCGCCGCCGGCTTCACCCCCGCCGAGGCCGACCGGCTGCGCCGCAGCCTCGCCACCTTTAAGCGCATGGGCACCATCGGCGCCTTTCGCGACAGGTTCGTGTCGGGGATGCTGGCCCGGGGCTACGACGGGGCCTTCGCCGAGCGCTGCTTTGCCCAGATCGAGGGCTTCGGCAGCTACGGCTTTCCCGAAAGCCACGCCGCCAGCTTCGCGCGGCTGGTCTATATCTCGGCCTGGCTGAAGAAGCACCATCAGGCGATCTTCACCTGTGCGCTGCTCAACTCGCAGCCCATGGGGTTCTACGCCCCCGCCCAGCTGGTGCGCGACGCGCGTGAACATGGCGTCGAGGTGCGGCCGGTCTCGGTGAACCATTCCGAGTGGGACAACACGCTCGAACGCCGCCCCGATGGCAGCCTCGCGCTGCGGCTCGGGCTGCGCCAGATCAAGGGGCTGCGCGAGGAGGACGCGGCGTGGATCGTCGCGGCACGGGCCAACGGCTATCCGGATGTCGAAAGCCTCTGGCGCCGCGCCGGGGTGAAACCCGCCACGCTCGAGCGGCTGGCCGAGGGCGACGGCTTTGCTGCGCTCGGCCTCACCCGGCGCGACGCGCTCTGGGCCGCCAAGGCGCTGCAGGCGCCGAAACCGCTGCCGCTCTTCGGCGGAGATGGCGAGGGCGGCATTGAACCCGACGTGATCCTTCCCGCGATGACGCTCGGGCAGGAGGTGGTCGAGGATTACCTCTCGCTGCGCCTGTCGCTGCGCGCCCATCCGATGGAGCTGCTGCGCCCGCGCCTGCCGGAAAGCCTGCCGCACAGCGCCTTCGACAAGGTGCCCCACCGCCACCGCATCACCGTCACCGGGCTGGTGATCACCCGCCAGCGCCCCGGCACCGCCTCAGGGGTGATCTTCCTGACGCTGGAGGATGAAACCGGCACCTCGAACGTGGTGGTCTGGACGAAGATCTACGAGACCTTCCGCAAGGCGGTAATCGCGGGACGGCTGCTGCGCGTCACCGGGCGGCTCGAGCGCGAGGGCGTGGTGACCCATCTCATCGCCGAGACGGTCGAGGACCTGTCGGAGTTGCTCTTCGATCTCGGCGGGGCGGTGCCCGTGCTCGGCCCGATCCAGAGCAACGACGGCCGCGCCGATGAGACCCGTCGACCGGCAGGCGGCAGCCGCCGCGGCAGCGCCGCACATCATCCCCGCGAGCAGGCCAAGAAGCTCTTCCCCAGCCGCGACTTCCACTGACGCGCGCAGGGGCACAGAGGACCCGGGCAGACGGCCACATCAACGACCAGAATTAACCGTTGCCACAAGTTCAGAATTGCACATGTGGTGCAGGGTCCGATAAATTAGCGATCCGAAATGTTAACAAAACGTAAATCTGCCCCAGCCCGGATCGCGCGATGATTCAAGCCAAAAGCACCCTTGAAACCGCGGCCCTCACCACGGTGATGGGCTATCTCGCGCAGCGCACCACGGTCTGTGCCACGGTCCTCAGCCGCGACGGCGAGGTGCTCGCCGTCCACGGACGCGGGCTCGAGTTGCTCAACACAGACGCGAAGGCCATCTGCGGACAGGTCTGGACCGAATTCTGGCAGGGCGCGGAACGCGAAAAGGCCGCGGCAGCCCTGGCCAACGCCCTCGACGGCAAGCCCGCCAGCTTCACCGGGACCTTCAGCCAAGAGCGCGGGGGCGAGAGCACCTGGGACGTGGAGATCGTGCCGCTCGACCGGGAGGACGGCCATGTCACCCGCGTGCTTGCCCTGTCCTCGTTCATATCGGGGACCACGCACGACGGCGCGCGCGCCGACCGGGACTTCGGGGATCGCAAGATGGTCGGCTCGCTCGACGAGCTCTTTCACACGCTGAGCAATCTCACCGCCGTCTCGACCAGTGCCGCCAACATCCTGCGCCGCGGCGTGGATCAGGATCGCGCCGATGCGCTGGCCGAAGCGCTGAGCGAGGCCGGGTTCCAGGCCGCGCAGGCGCTGGAGAGCCTGCGGCGACAGATCAACGACATCGCAAGCGACGGCGCGGCGGCCTGAGCCGCGCCGCTTGCCAGTCTGCGCGCCGGTCTGCTAGCCCTCTGCCCGACCGATGAGCCGACCGACTGCCTTGGACAGCGTCTCGATGGTGAAGGGCTTGCTGGTCATCGGCGCGCTGGGAAAGCGCGACAGCCAATCGGACTGCCCCGCATAGCCGCTTGCCAGAACGAAGGGCACATCTCGCCGCGCTAGCATCTCGGCGACGGGCAGACTGGTTTCGGACCCGAGGTTCACGTCGAGCACCGCCACCGAGATCGGATGCGCGTCGATGATCCGCAGCGCCTCGGCCACCGAGGAGGCGGTGAGCACCGTCCCGGCGCCGAGGTCCGACAGGATGTCGGCCGCGTCCATGGCGATGATCATGTTGTCCTCGACCACCAGCGCGACGCCCGTCAGGCCTTCGGCTTCCCGCGCCGCAACCTTCGGCTCCGGCACGCTGGCCGGCGCCTGTTCGGGGGCGTCGCTCACGTAGCGCTCGGGCAGCAGGAACTCGGCGCGTAGACCGGTCACTTCGAAATGCACCTCGGCACTGCCCTTCAGCTCGAAGGGGATGGATTTCTCGATGATCGTGGTGCCGAAGCCGCGCCGCTCGGGCGCGCGCACCACCGGGCCACCACTTTCCGCCCAGCCGATCCGCACCAGCCCGTCGGGCAGCCGCTCGACGGCCACGTCGACGCGACCCACGGGCACCGACAGCGCGCCGTATTTGACCGAGTTGGTGACCAGCTCGTGCAGCACCAGCGCCATCGTCGAGAAGGCGTCGGGCGCCAGCAGCACCGGCGTGCCAGTGACCGACACCCGGTGCTCTTCGCCCGAGATATAGGCGCCAAGCTCGACCGCCAACAGCTCGCGCAGTGCCACCGGCTGCCACTGTGTCGAGGTCAGTTGGTCATGCGCCTGCGCCAGCGCGTGGATGCGCCCGTCGACCGCGGCGGTGAATTCCTCGATCGTATGCGCCGACTGCCGCGACTGGCCGACCAGCGAGCGGATCAGCCCCAGCACGTTGCGCACCCGGTGATTGAGCTCGGCGATCAGCAGTTCCTGCTGGTCCTGCGCCCGCTTGCGCTCGGCGTTGACCTCGTCCGAGAGTTTCAGCACCACCTCGAGCAATGTCACCCGGATCGCCTCGGCGGCCTTCAGCACGGTCGGTGACCAGCTCTCGGAGCGGCCCGCCACGTCTTCCTTCCAGAGTTCGAAGCTCTTGCGTGGGGTGAGGCGCGCGCCCAGCGGTCCGACCTCGACTGGCTTGTTGGGATTGCCCGCCCATTTCACCTGCCGCACCACCTCGGAGCGGAAGAGCACGAGGTAGTCGCGCGGCGTGCGTGAGACCGGAATGGCGAGGATGCCCGCGCACTCTTCCGTCAGCGCCGCCATGGAGGGCAGCCGCGCACCGAGGCTGTCGGTGGCATAGACCCGGCTGGCGGCGGCGGTGTTGAGGAACCGCGCAATGGTTTGGAACTCTTCTTTCGAAGGCGCACTGCCCTGCATGACGTAGGCCCCGTCGGAATAGAGCGCGATGCCGTCATGCGGGATCACCTTGCCGATTTCATGGGCGATGCTGGGAAAGCTCGCCACCAGGCCCGCTCCCGAGCTGATCTGCATCATCAGCCGGTCGTGCAGCCGCTGTGCCCGGCCGACGGTTTCGCTCGCCGCCTTGGCCTCCTGACGTTCCAGCTCGTAGGCAAAGAACTGCGCCAAGAGTTCCACGGCGGTGCGGCGCTCGTAGTCCACGTGCAGCGGCGCGCGGTGATGGCAGGCAAAGAGGCCCCAGAGCTCTCCGCGGATGACGATGGACACCGACATCGACGCGCGCACGCTCATGTTGCGCAGGTATTCAAGATGGATCGGCGAAACCGCCCGCGACATGGCCAGCGACAGGTCCAGCGGCTGCCCCTCGGGGCTCTGCGGCGGCACGATGGGAGAAACCTCGTCGTCAACGTCGGCGATCAGCCGAAGCAGGCTGCGCTTGTAGAGCGCCCGCGCCTGCCGGGGGATGTCCGACGCCGGGAAATGCAGGCCGAGGTAGGATTCGGAGTCGTTGCCATCCTTGGCCTCGGCGATCACCGTGCCGTCACCCTCGGGGCCGAACTGATAGACCATCACGCGGTCGAAACCGGTGAGCGCACGGAGCTGCCGCGCGGCCTCCTCCGAGGCACCCGCAAGGTCGCCCTGCGCCGACAGCCGCCGCAGCATGGGGGTCACCTGCGCCAGCTCGTCATGCGCGCCCTCGCGGAGCTTGGGTTCGAACTCGAAGATGAAGCTCGACCCGGACTGATGCGCGCTGACATCGAAGAGCCGCCCGTCGCCGAAGACGTCGAATCCAAAGAGCCGGGCCACGGAATTCTCGTGGCTGGTGCCGCCGAGCTTCTCGCGCAGCTTCGCGACGGTCTCGCGCGGCAGCAGGTCCGAGAAGACCCGGCCGGTGATCTCCTCGGCGTCGAGCCCGAGCAGCGCCCCGGCGTTGCGCGAGACGTGCTGCACGATCCAATCCGCCGAGATCGCGACCAGCGCCGCAAAGCTTTGCACGTTGCCCAGAAGATGGATCGGCTCGCGATCACAGTTGGTCAGGTCAACGGGTGTATCGGTCGAGATGAAGGAATCGTTCATAGTGCTCCGTCGGCAGGCGCCGAAAGGAGCGCGCGTGCTTCGTGTTCGAAGATGGAAAAGGCGCGGATGGCGTCGCGCAGCACGCGCTGCGCCTCGGGGCCATCGACCGGTTGCGTGGCAAGCCGCTGGCAGAAGGCCCGCCAGGCGCCGCGATCGCCAGTCAGCGCGAAGAAGCCGCGATGGGGCGGTTCAGGCAAGCGGCGGCGCAGCACCGCCGTGCCGAGCTGCGAGCCAAGCATCAGATAGGCCACCGCGTCGCGGTGAAGCGGCAGGTCTAGGCCCGGTCCCGACGCGGGCGCCGAGCCGAGATCGTCGTCGAGCGCCTCGAGCGTGTCGCGCAATGCGGTGGTCGCCTCGGCGGCATCCCAGCCGCAGGCCTCGGCCAGACGCGAAAAACCGCGCCTCTGCACCATGCAGAATGCCCGGCGGTCCTGGTCGTCTGTCAGGTCCAGACGGGAAAGCTCCACGTCCAAACGCTGGTGCGGGCCGGAGGTGGCGTTGCGCAGCGCATCCCTCAGGTTGCTGTCCCGGAGCACCTCCCGGTCGTCTACAATATCCTTCACCCGGCCTGACCTACTGTCTCTGTTCTGTCCCGATGCCGTATAACGCCCGGCGAGCGGGTTGGTTCCGTGGCGCGTAGAATTTTCCGGTTGCGCCCCAGAGCGTCCTGCTGTCGCCTGCGACAGACACAGTGCTGCCGGAGAACACCATGCTAAAGACCATAGACCCGCTGATGACCGGCGAGCTTCTCGCCATCCTGAGCGACATGGGCCACGGCGACGAGATCGTCCTGGTCGACGCCAATTTCCCCGCCGCGCGGGCCGCGCAGCGGCTGGTGCGCCTGCCCGGGATCGGCATCGACCGCGCCGCAGAGGCGATCCTGTCGCTCTTCCCGCTCGACGATTTCGTCGCGGCCCCCGCCGCGGTCATGGCCTGCCCCGACGGGCGGCCCGAGATCTTCGACGACTTCGACCGCCTCCTTGCAGCGGCCGAGGGCAAGCCGGTGACGGTTGCGCAGATCGACCGCTTCGACTTCTACGATCGCGCAGAGCAGGCCTATGCGGTCGTCGCCACAGGAGAAAGGCGGCTCTACGCCAACCTCATCCTCAAGAAAGGCGTGCTGCGGGCCTAGCGGCCCGCAAGCCCCTCGATCCGCGTGACGACGAGGTCGTGGTCCGAAAGTGGTGTGCCGTCCGGCCCGAGCGAAGAACGGATCTCCACCGGGCCAAGGCGGAGGTCCCGCGCAAGGAACCAGTCGAGCTTCATCGCCCTTTCCGGCCAGCGGGTGATCAGGCTCGGGCGGGTGGTCGTCTGGTCCTCCGGCCCGCCGTGCACGCTGTAGCCCGCGGCGCGGGCGACGTCGAAGAGCCCCTCCGCGCGCCAGTCGCCGCCCGCGTGGTTGCCGGTGTTGAGATCGCCGCCGATCAGCACCGGAAGACCGGGGAACGCGGCATCCAGCGCCGTGATCAGCCCCGCCACCTGCGCTTCGCGGTGCGCGGGGCCGCAGGCACTTTCGAGATGGGTCGAGACGGCGAGGAACGGCCCCTCGGCGGTCTCGATCCGGGCGCCCATCGCGATGCGCTCGCCGAGCCGCGGCTGTTCGTCATCGAAGAACCATTGCCGCCTGCCCCAGAGCCGCAGCGCGAAGGGCGCGTGCAGCACGCCGCGCGCCAAGAGCCCGTTGCCGTGGTAGCCAAGCGCGTTGTGCGCGTCGTCGCAGAACTGGCGCTCGATGGGCGAGCCGAGCCCCAGCTCGAGGAACTCCACCGCGTAGGCATAGGCCATGCCCCGCGCCGCCGCCATGACGGCAGTCGTGTTGCGCTGCTTGGTGCGCGCCATGCCATGGTCCATCTCGGACAGCAGCAGAAGGTCACAGTCGCCGGCATGGGCCGCCGAGGCCTCGGGGAAGAGGCAGCGCTCGAGGTTCCAGGCGCCGACGGTGAGCGGCAGCGCGAGGGGGGTGTCCGGCGCCGCCCCCCCGACCTCGATCAGACCCATACCGGGCACCGTGGCCATATGCGCATCGTGCACCGCGACCTCACGCGGCAATGCGTCGATGGCCAGGTCGTCGGGCCCGGGCACCGGCAGCGCGACAGTGGTTTCGCGGATCATTGCGCAGGCTCGGCGATGAGCTCCAGCCGCTTGTCCATCCGGCGCCCGGTGCGCGCGTCGAAGAGATGCAGCTTCGAGGGATCGACCGCGATCCGCACCTCCGGGCCGAGCGGCGCGTCATGCGCGTCGGTGACCGCCAGCGCCTGATCACCGACCATGCCGTGGATGACGCGCTGCGCGCCGAGTTCCTCGACGTAGTCCACCCGCATCGGCAGGCCGGCCGCGGCGATGCGCAGATCCTCTGCGCGCAGGCCAAGCGTGACCGGTCCCGGCGCATTGCCGAGCGTCGCTAGCGCCTGCCCCTCGAGCAGCAGTCGACCGCCCTCGATGCAGGCGTCGAGAAGGCTCATGGCGGGCGCGCCGATGAAGGAGGCGACAAAGGTCGAGGCGGGCTTGCGGTAGACCTCGAGCGGCGCGCCGATCTGCTCGACGCGACCCCCGTTCAGCACCACCAAACGATCGGCCAGCGTCATCGCTTCGAGTTGGTCGTGGGTCACGTAGAGCGAGGTCGTCCCGAGCCGTTGCTGCAGCTTGCGGATCTCCATCCGCATCGACACCCGCAGCTTGGCGTCGAGGTTCGACAGCGGCTCGTCGAAGAGAAAGGCCGCGGGCTGGCGCACGATGGCGCGGCCCATGGCCACTCGCTGCCGCTGCCCGCCCGAGAGCGCGCGCGGCTTGCGGTCGAGGTACTGGCCAAGCTCGAGCATCCGCGCCGCCTCGGCGACGCGCTCCTCGATGACCGCCTTGCTCTCGCCGCGGTTCTTGAGCCCGTAGGCCATGTTGTCGCGCACGCTCATGTGCGGGTAGAGGGCATAGTTCTGGAACACCATGGCGATGTCGCGCTCGGCAGGGTCGAGGTCATTGACCCGCCGACCCCCGATATGCACGTCGCCGCGGGTGACCGTCTCGAGCCCTGCGACCATGCGCAGCAGCGTGGACTTGCCGCAGCCCGACGGGCCGACCAGAACGATGAATTCGCCGTCCGCGATGTCGATGGTCACGTCCGAGACCGCATCGACGCCGCCGGTGTAGGTCTTGCCGACCGACCTGAGAGTAAGTTCAGCCATTATTTGTCGCTTTCCGTCAGGCCCTTGATGAACATGCGCTGGAAGATCACCACCACCGCTACCGGGGGGATCATGGCCAGCACCGCGAGGGCAAAGGCTTCGTTGTAATCGGGGATCTGGCTGCCGACCCAGACCTGCAGGATCGACTTGATGCCGCGCATGAGCGTGTAGAAGCTCTCGTCTGTGGTCATCAGCAGCGGCCAGAGGTACTGGTTCCAGCCGTAGATGAACATGATGATGAAGATCGCCGCCATCATGGTCTTCGACAGCGGCACCAGCACGTCGATGAAGAACTTCACCGGCCCTGCCCCGTCGATCCGCGCCGCCTCCAAGAGCTCATCCGGCACCGAGCGGAAGAACTGCCGGAAAAAGAAGGTGCCCGTGGCCGAGGCCAGCAGCGGCACGATGAGTCCGGTGTAGGTGTTGAGCAGGTGCAATTCGGACATCACCTGATAGGAGGGCATGATCCGCACTTCCAGCGGCAGCAGCAGCGTCGCGAAGATGGCCCAGAAGAGCAGCGTCGCGAAACGGAAGCGAAAGTAGACCAGCGCGTAGGCGGCCATCATCGACAGCGCGATCTTTCCCACCGCGAAGCCGAGCCCCATGATCAGCGAGTTGCGCAGCATCAAAAGGCCGGTGACGTCGCCGGTGAAGCCGCCCTTGTGGGTCAGCACCTTGGTGTAGGTCTCTACACCATTGCCGCCGGGCAGCAGCGACAGGCCGTTGGAGTGGATGTCGATCGCCGCATGGGTCGAGGACATCAGCGCCATCACCACCGGTGCGCAGAGAAACAGCACGCCAAGAATGAGGATCAGGTGGTCGAAGGGTTTTATCTTCTGCATGGGGTCATCCGTAGTGCACGCGGCGTTCGAGGAAGCGGAACTGCAGCACGGTCAGCAGCGCCACGACGCCCATCAGGATCACCGACTGCGCCGAGCTGCCGCCGATGTCATTGCCTTTGAACCCGTCGAGATAAACCTTGTAGACCAGCGTCATCGGGTTGTTGGCGGGCTTGTCCTTCACGATGACGTCGATGATCGGGAAGGTGTCGAACATCGTGTAGGTGATGTTGATCACCAGCAGGAAGAAGGCGGTGGGTGCCAGAAGCGGCAGGGTGATGTCCCAGAACCGCCGCCAGCCCGACTGCGCGTCGATCAGCGCCGCCTCGCGCACCGAGACAGGCACCGACTGCAGCCCCGACAGGAAGAAGATGAAGTTGTAGGGGATCTGCTTCCACACGGCGATCACGATGAGCGCCGTGGCGGTGTCCCAGTAGTTGATGCCGACCTTCAGGTCGTAGCCGAACCAGGCCGCGAGATCCTTCAGCGGCCCCATGTGCATGTCGAAGAACATCATGCCGATGAGCCCGGCGACCGGCGGCGCGATGGCATAGACCGAGATCAGCAGCGTCTTGTAGCTCTCGGCGCCGCGGATCACCTTGTCGGCCTTGACCGCGAGCAAGAGGCCGATGCTCAGCGCCAGCGCGGTGACGACCACGCAGAAAAAGGCCGTGAAGGCGGCTGTGCCAAGGTATTCCGAGCTGTTCAGCGCGTCGGTGTAATTCTCCATCCCAACGAAGGTCGAGCCGAAGCCAAAAGGGTCTTCGAGATAGAAGGAGGAGGTCACCGCCTGCACTGAAGGCCAGTAGAAGAAGATCACCACCACCGCGAGCTGCGGCAGCAGGAAGAGCCAGGGGGTGAGCGGGCGGTCGAACTGCACGCGCTTGGCGGGATTGGCGGTCTCGCCGGACCACCAGGCGCGGAGGCGCATGACCAGCGTCTGGTCGGCCTCCACCATGTTGAGCGGGGTATCGGTCACGGGTTGTGTCCTGATCGGGAAAGGCGCCGCCGCGCGGCGCGGCAATGGCATCGGGGCCCCGGGCGGACGCCCGGGACCCCGGAACTCGGCGGGGCCGGTCCTTAGTTGGCGGTCTTGGCGAAGCGCGCGAGCAGCGCGTTGCCTTCGGTCTGGATGGTGTCGAAGGCCGCCTTCACCTCGGTCTCGCCCGAGAAGATGCGGTTGAACTCGCGTTCCATCACGGTGCGGATCTGCGGGTAGAAGCCCAGGCGGTAGCCCTTCGACCACTCACCGCCCTCCAGCATCAGCTGCTGGATGCCGACCTCGGCCACCGGCTGCTCGTCGTAGTAGCCCTCGCCCTTGGCCATCTCGTAGGCGGCCTCGGTGATCGGCACGTAGCCGGTGTTCTTGTGCCAGTAGACCTGCGTTTCCGGCGAGGTCAGGAAGGAGAAGAACTCAGCCGTGCAGGTGTTCTGCTCTTCCGGCTTGCCGGCCATGGCGAAGAGCGCCGCGCCGCCGATGAAGCTCTGGGTGCCGGCGCCCTCAATGCTGTCCCAATAGGGCATGAAGACCGCACCGAAGTCGAAATCCGCCGACTTCTGCAGGCCGCCGAAGCTGCCCGAGGAGCCGATCCACATCGCCGCCTCACCCTCTTCGAAGGGCTTGAGGTTGTCGGCCCAGCCGGCGCCGTAGAAGCCGTAAAGCCCCTCGTCGGCCCATGCCTTGAGCTTTTCGAACATCATCACCTGGTTCTCGTCGTTGACGATGATCTCGGTGCCTTGCGCGGAGTCGTAGCCGTTGTTGTTCGTGGCGAACTGCTGGTTGTTCCGCGACTTGAAGTTCTCGACCATCATCCAGGTCAGCTGCGAGGCGGTCATCGGCAGGTAGCCGGCTTCCTTCAGCTTGGGTGCGACCTGCTCGAACTCTTCCCAGGTCTTCGGCGGCTGCACGCCGGCTTTTTCGAAGGCGGCCTTGTTGAAATACATGATCGGCGCCGAGGAGTTGAACGGCATGCCGATAAACTTGCCCTCGCTGTCGGCGTAGAAGTTGCGGACGCCGGCGATGAAGTGCTCGCGGTTGAACTCCTGTCCCGCGCCCTTGATCAGGTCTTCGGCGGGGATCGTCGCGCCCTTGGCGGCGATGATCGTCGCGGCGCCGGCATCGAACACCTGGAGGATGTTCGGCTGCTCGCCAGAGCGGAACGCGGCGATGCCCGAAGAAAGCGCCTCTTCGTAGGTGCCCTTCGAGATCGGGGTGAGGTGGCACTGGTCCTGCGCGGCGTTGAACTGCTGCGAGATCTCGTTGATGACCTCGCCGTTGCGGCCGCCCATGCCGTGCCACCAGGTGATGTCGGTGGCGGCGAAGGCGGTCGAGGCGAGAAGCATCGAGCCGATCGCGACTCCGGTTGTCTTGAACATGTGGTGTCCCCCGTTCTTGTTCGGCGTCGGGGTAAGCGCAATCTGTGACGGTCGTGATACCGCCCGATGACGTTTGCATGACGTTCCGCCCGGTGCGAGCTGCCAACGCACCGAGCGGCAGCGCCTACGCCCCGATCACCAGCGCGTCCGCGGGATTGAGCGCCAGCGAGACAATCTCGCCAACCTTCGGCGGCGCCTGCCGCGTGGTGTTGAAGAGATCCACCGCCAGCGGCTGCCCGCCCAGATCGATGCGCAGCCGGATGACCGAGCCAAGGAAGTCGAGCTCGGTGATCCTTCCGGTGAGCGCCGCCTCGCCCGGATGCGCGCCTAGGCGCAGCATCTCGGGGCGCAGGCCCAGCAGCGCCTCGCCCGGCGGGATTGCGCGGCCCAAGGTCATCTCGTTCTCACCCAGTTTCACCCGGCCGATCGAGGGGTCGAGCACCTTGGCATCGAGCGTGTTGAGCGTGCCGACAAAGCCGGCGACGAAGCGGGTGGCGGGCGTGTTGTAGACCTCGAAGGGGGATCCCACCTGCTCGGCCACGCCCTGGTGCATCACCACGATGCGGTCGGACATCGACAGCGCCTCTTCCTGGTCGTGGGTGACGAAGATGGTGGTGATACCAAGCTCGCGCTGGATCGTCCTGATCTCGTTGCGCAGGCTGACCCGCACCTTGGCGTCGAGCGCCGAGAGCGGCTCGTCGAGCAGCAGCACCTGCGGCTTGGGAGCGAGCGCGCGCGCCAGCGCCACGCGCTGCTGCTGCCCGCCCGAAAGCTGGAACGGGTAGCGACTGCCCAGCTCCGGCAGGCCGATCAGCGCCAGCATTTCCTCGACCCGTGCGGCGATCTCGCGCGCGGGCGCGCCCTTGACCCGCATGCCGAAGCCGACGTTCTGTGCGACGGTGAGGTTGGGGAAGAGCGCATAGGCCTGGAACACCATGCCGATGTTGCGCTGGTTGGGCTTGAGGCTGGACACCTCGCGCCCCTCGATAGTGATGTTCCCGGCGCTCGGGGTCTCGAAGCCCGCCACCATGCGCAGCACCGTGGTCTTGCCGCAGCCCGACGGCCCGAGCAGCGAGATGAACTCGCCCTTCTCGACCTCGAGGTTGAAGTCCTTCACGACGCGGGTGACGCCGAAGCTCTTTTCCAGGTGGGAAATCGTCAGGAAGCTCATCGGCCCGCCTTGTCGTGCTTGGTGAATCTGGTGACCAGCTGGATCAGCCCCATGCAGGCCCAGGTGATGATGAAGGCGATGGTGGCGAGCGCAAAAGGCTCATAGGCCTTGTTGGCCCCCATCAGCTGCAGGTAGGGCCCAAAGGCCGGACGATTGAGCAGCGCCGCCATGGTGAACTCGCCCATGACGATGGCGAAGGTCACGAAGGAGCCCGAGAGCACGGCGACCAGCACGTTCGGCAGGATCAGCTTGACGATGATGGTGACCCAGCCCGCCCCGAGGCTCTGCGCCGCCTCGGTCAGCGTGGCGACGTCGATGGTGCGCAGCCCGGTGTCCACGGCGCGGTACATGTAGGGCAACGACAGCATGGCGTAGCCGAACATCAGCAGCAGGTTGGTGCCGAAGATCGAACCGGTGAGGGGCAGCCAGCTCGAGGTGTTGTAGAGCCGGATGTAACCGAAGACGGTGACGATGGCCGGGATGACCAGCGGCAACAAGGTGACGAACTCGACCAGCGGCCGCAGGCGCGGCAGTTTCAGCCGCACCCAAAAGGCGGTCGGAACCACCAGCAGGATGCCGAAGGCGATGGTCAGCAGCGCCATCACCACCGAATAGGAGAAGGTCTCGCGGAACTGCGGGTCGGCCAGCACGGCGGCATAGGCGTCGAAGCTGTATTCGCCCCGTCGCATCGACAGCGAGAATTCGACCATGCCGACGAGCGGCAGGATGAAATAGGTCAGGCCCAGAAGCAGGATGGCCCAGGACGCGGCTTTGGTCATTTCAGCCACCTCTCGGAGCGGATGCGCAGCACGATGTAGACGACGTTGGCGAGGCCCGTGACGAGGATCATCCCGAAGGCCATGGCGTAGCCGAGGTGCGGGTTGCCCAGCACGTCGCCGCGGATCTGCGCGAACAGCATGATCGGCACGATGTTGAGCGAGCTGCCGGTGAGCGCGATGGCGGTCGCCACGGCGCCGAAGGCGTTCGCAAACAGCAGCGCGAAGGTGCCGAGGATGGTCGGGAAGAGGATCGGCAGCGCCACGATGCGCCAGTATTGCGCGCCGCTGGCGCCAAGGCAGGACGCCGCCTCGCGCCATTCGCGCTTCAGCCCGTCGAGCGCCGGTGTGATGATCAGGATCATCAGCGGGATCTGGAAGAAGAGGTAGGTGATCGTCAGCCCCCAGAAGCTGAGGATGTTGAACCCCATGGCCCGCAGGTTGATGCCGAACTCGGTGCGCAGGAAAACGGTCACCAGCCCCAGCGGTCCAAGCGTCGCGAGGAAGGCGAAGGCCAGCGGCACCCCGGCAAAGTTGGACGCCACCCCCGAGAAGGTCATCAGCGGCGAGCGAATGCCCCGCGGCAACCCGCCCAGAACCATGCCCGCCGCCATCAGGAAACCGATCAGGCAGCCGAAGGCCGAGGAGGCGACGGAGATCTTGATCGAGATCCAGTAGGACGAGAGGATCGACGGCGTGAAGAGCCCGGCGATGTTCTCGAAGGTGAAGCTGCCGTCGGCGCGCTGGAAGGCCCCGAGAACGATCTTCATCGTCGGCATCACGAGAAACAGCAGGATGAACAGCGCGAAGGGCAGCAGGCCCAGCCATGTCAGGCTCGGGCGCCAGCGGCGCTTCGGCGGGGGGGAAGTCACATCAGTCACATGGGGTCCGGACATGGGCAAAACTGGGAACGACGATCCCGTCCCGGCTCGCCCGCAGGCGCCGGGACAGCACAAGGGCCCGCGAAGGGCCCCTGACGCAGGGGTTTACTGGACGTTCGCGCCCACGACGGCATCCCAGCCGCCGACAACCGCTTCCTTGTTGCCCGCCTGCTCGTCGAGCGTCGGGAAGTAGGCGGCCTCGTAGCTCTCTGCCGGCGGCAGCGCCTCGAGCAGCTCGGCCGGGATCTTGTCGGCCGCGGCCATGGCGTTGAAGCGCGCCGGGTGGCAGTAGCCCTTGAGCCACAGGCTCTGGCCTTCGTCGGAGTAGAGATACTCCATCCACAGCTTGGCGGCGTTGGGGTGCGGCGCATGGGCCGAGATGCCCTGCACATAGACGCCCGCGAGGACACCCGACTTCGGCACCACCACGTCGACCGGCGGGTTGCCGTTCAGCGTGTCGCGGGCCGCGAGCGCGTTGTAGTCCCACATGATGGTGATCGGGGTCGCGCCCTGCGCCAGCGTGCCGGCCTTGCCGATCACCGGCACGAAGTTGCCTGCCTCGTTCATCTTCTTGAAGAATTCGAGCCCCTTCGAGCCTGCGTCCTTGCCGGCGGCACCGCCTTCGGCCATGCCCGCGGCGAGCACCGCGAGAATCGCTTGGTTCGAGGCGCGCGGATCGCCCGCCAGCGCCACCGAGCCGGCGTATTCAGGCTTCAGCAGGTCCGACCAGTCCTCGGGGGTGGTGTCGATCAGGTCCTTGTTCACCATGAAGGACATCACGCCGTAATAGTCGCCGTACCAGTAGCCGTCCGCGTCCTTGACCGCGTCGGGGATCTCATCCCAGGTAGAGACCTTGTAGGGCTGCAGCAGCCCTTCTTCCTTGGCTTGCGGGCCGAAGGAGAGGCCCACATCCAGAACGTCGGGCGCCTGCGGGCCGGTGTTGCCCTTGTTGGCGCGTACCGCTTCCAACTCGTCGGCAGACCCCGCGTCGGGGTTGAGCTCGTTGACCTCGATCTCGGGGTATTTCGCCTTGAAGCCGGCGATCACGTCGCCGTAGCCGCACCAGCTGTGCGGCAGGGCGATGGTGGTCAGCATGCCCTCTTCCTTTGCAGCCGCCTCGAGCGCGGCCAGGTCCTGCGCCTGTACCATCGACGTGGTGGCCATCAGCGCCGCGACACCCGCGAGCCAAATCTTTGTATTCGTTTTCACAATCGTATCTCCCCGTTTCCCGGTCCCGGCCGTAGCGGCCGTGACGCGCGTGTAGAATTTGTTTTTGACAGGTTCATGACAGCCAAAATTCAGGCTTACTCCGCGGCGCGAGGGTTGACCGAAAATTGACGTCGCGCAAGCCATGCTTCTCTCGATCCGCAAAGCTTCTCAGGAACGTCTCAGAGGTTTCCGCGCGGAGCGCTCATTTTTGTGCATATTTTCGCACATTTGCGGGCTACGCAGCGAGGCGGCCCGCGTTGCCGCCGCCCCTCCCTGACATGGCTCCTCCGCACCGTTCGCCTTCCCGAGCCGAGATCGGGCCAGTGTCAAATCGCGGACGGCTCGGCGAAACTGGTCAGCGCTTTTCCTGCCTCGGGTCGCTCAAGCCCAGAGCCGGCGGGGCGGGAGTGGCCGGATCCTTCCGACGGCGGGGCGACGCGAACCCGAGAGCGGCTCGACCAGCTGGGACTGGCGATTGCCGCCGACGCCTGCGACCTCGTCCCGGGCCGGCTCGAGCGCGTCGAGGGCGCAGGTGCCTGCTCGCGCCTCAGGTCTGCCCGCAGAGCGGCCCCTGCCCGGCCCGCGCCGCGCGGCGGGCGGTGATCCACTCGTGCGATTGAACGATGATCATCCCCGCCAGCACGAGCGCCCCTCCCAGAAGGAATTCGGAGCTCAGCGCCTCGCCGAGCAGCAGCGCCCCGCTGGCCACACCGAAAACCGGGGTCATGAAGCTCAGCACCCCGAGCCGCGACGAGCGGTAGATCTGCAGCATGCGGAACCAGACGAGGAAGCTGAGGCTGCAGACGATCAGCGTCTGAAACGACAGGCTGGCCAGCACCGGCGTCGTGGGCTCGAACGACAGCCGCCCGGTCAGCGCGCAAAAGCCGAGGGCTGCCGCGCCGGCGATGGCCAACTGGTAGAAGAGCGTCTGGGCCGGCGGCGCCTCGGAGATGCGGGTGGTTCGGATCACCACAGTGGTCATCCCCCAGCACAGGCCCGCCCCCAGACCCAGCAGGTCGCCGAGCAGCATCCCGGCGCTTGGTGCCGTGCCCGGCCTGCGCAACTCAGGCAGCACGAAGATCGCGGCGACACCGAAGAAGGTGATCGCCACACCGACCCATTGCACCGCCGCCATGCGCTCGTCCGGCTGCGCCACATGCAGACCGATCGCAGCAAAGATCGGCGCGGTATAGAGAAAGACTGCCATATGCGAGGCGGTGGTCCAGCGCAGCCCCTCGGCGACCAGCAGGAACTCGAGCGCAAAAAGCACCCCCACAAGCAGGCCCGGCCCGAGGAACAGCCCGCGATGCCAGCGGTCGCGCAGGAACACCCGGCTCAGCCCCAGGACGATCACCGCGGCCAAACCCGAGCGCAGGCCGATCTGCAGCATCGGATCGACCGAGCCGGCGACAATCTTCATGGCACTCTGCTGCAGGCCCCAGATCAGGCACAGCAGGACCATCACGGCGAAAGCGGTGGTATCAATGGATCGTTTCATGGGGGCACCTGGGCAGGCAAATCATGACCCCTATCTACTCTGGCGGATGGCATATATATAGCTCAGATACGCCAAACGATCGCGACAGACCGCCAGCCATGACACCCGCCCAGAGCCCGCCTCACCTGCGCCATCCGCCATTTCACGATCAGCTGCCCGCTCCGATCTACTTCCGGCTCGAGAGCATGCCCGACAATGCCACCTATCCGGTGATGCAGCACCCGTGGGGGGAATTCGTCTATTCCTTCAGCGGGATTACCGAGCTTCGTCTCGCGGGCGTGCACCTGCTCGCACCGCCGCACATGGGCTTCTGGATCCCGCCCCGCGTGGAGCATGTCGGCTTCAATCGACGCGCCGCGGTGCATTTCTCGGCCTATATCAGCGAGGACCTTTGCGCGCCCATGCCGCAGCGCACCTGCTCGCTCCTGGTGACGCCGCTCTTGCGCGCCATCCTCGACAGCCTCGCGGAAACGCGGTTCACCAATACCGAGGCGCAGTCGCGCCTGCTGCGCGTCATGGTCGACGAGATCGCGGCCTGTTCCATGGCCGACAGCTTTGTCCCGGAAACCACCGATGCGCGGCTCGCCCCCGTGCTGGAGGCATTGCGCGACGCGCCGGCCGATCCGCGCAGCACCGCCGAGTTGGCCCGGGCTTTCGGGATGAGCGAGCGGACGCTGGTGCGCCGCTGCACACAGGAACTCGGCATGTCTCTCAGCGAATGGCGCCAGCGCGTGCGCGTGGTCCGCGGCATCTCGCTTCTGCAGGACGGGGCCAGCGTCGAAAGTGTGGCGCTCGACCTTGGCTACGGCACGGCCTCGGCCTTCATCGCGATGTTTCGGCGCATCACCGGCAGCAGCCCGGCGCGGTTCATCGGACGCTAGCGCGGTCATTTCTCCCAGAGATCCGGCATCGCGCAAGTTTGCGCCTCATGCGAAACTCCAGGTGTATGTGTCCCCCTGTCGAGCTTCGCCGCGGCTCGCTGCCCGAAGCGAAGCCTCGACGCGGGCAGTCCCATCCTTCCGCGCCGAGAGCGACGCGGTTCAGCTCGAATGGCACGGTCGCCTCGCCAGCGCGGGCTGCGACGTGACCGCGGTGATTGACCGGCAGCATTTCAAGGCGTTCTATTTGAGCGAATCCGGCGGCGTGCTCTTCGCCTGCGCCACCGCCCCGCCCGGTCTTGCCGCGGACGAACCGCCCGAGCGCGCGGTTACGACCGTGACACCGATCGCGAACCTGCCGACGGCGGACCGCAGACCGCGCGGATCAACATCCAGAGCCAGGAACCCGCCGGATCGGAGGCGGGTCATGCCATCAACTTGGCAACGACATCCACCATTGCCTCCGGGCCTATCGCCGCACAGCCGCCATCACCAGCTTTGCAATCGCCGCCACGAAAACGCGCACGATGCCCTGCCCCAACAAGGACGATGCACCGGTGGCAAAAACCACCTTTCCACTGAATTCCGTCACTTGAAGTCCCTCCAGCCCGATGTTTTCGCGAAGTCTTCGGGATGGCGTACGGACTTTCGGCAAGCGGAGGAGATCGCCCCGTCACGAATGGCCGTCGAACAAACCCTCGGGTAGCTCCAGAGCAACGAGGTGTCGAGCGCCTGCGCCGCGCACAGCGCGACGCTGTCCAGTCGGCAATGGCGAATGGTGATTGGACGGCTGGCCGCCCCTTCGATCCCGCGCTCGCAATGTGCGACGAAGATGTCGCTGACCAGCGCCCGCGCGCGCTCCGGGTCGCCGCCGTCGGCAAGCAGTTGCCCGCTTGCGGCGCGCCCAGCGGCGCGTGATCTGTCGAATGCCGAGCGCAGGCGACTCGAAAATGCGGATTTATGAATCTTGCCAGTCGACCGTGCCAAGCACTCCTGACCTAGCCTCAAAGCAATTTCGACCCTGACCGGACCTTTGACGCCCGATAGGCGAGGGCCCACTATGCAGGACTTTGCTGCCGTTCGCTGCGGCTAGCACGCATGTCCGTGATGCGCAGTTGCCGTCGCGCAGAAAAAACAGAAGGCAGCGCCTTGCGCTCCGAAAGGAACGCCAGGCGCCGCCCCCATTGGTGGGGGGCATAGTTGCAATGCCGCAGCCTCGTCCGACAGTCCCCCGATCGACATGATCGGAGCTCCCGAGACAAGCGCTTGCGCGCGGTTTGGTCAGGAGTCCCGGAGCGCCCCACATGCGAGAAGTGCAATGCCGCGCAAAAGGGTAGGCTTGGCTGGCCGGTGCGTCTTGGGAGGTCATGGACCAAGTGCCGGCGCGCGCACCGCCCGTCGCGCCCGCGCTTCGGCCCTGGGTCAGCGCAACATCTCGGTCACCGCGTAGCTGCCCCCGGCGCCCGGCAGATAGCAGGTCGCCGCCGACAGCGGGTAGAATTGCGACAGCACGGGCCGGGTCGCATAGGCTGCCGGGCATTTCGGGATCGTCGCCAACTTGTAGCCCCTGCCCGAGAGGCACTGCGCTTCCGCCCTAGCGCGCAGACTCTCGTTGGCGTCGTAGGAATAGGTTTCCCCGCCATAGATCTCGCCGCCGGTGGTCGTGCAGGTGACGGTGTTGCCCTTGGTCACGCATTGGGTCTCGGTCGGGCTCGAGCGGGTCGGCGTGGTGGTCGTCAGGATTTGTGGCGGCACCCTCTGAGCCGCTTCGATCTGGCAATCGGTCGTATCGTTCTGCAGCCGCGCCGCGGTCACCCCTGACGTAACGGGATAGACGATATCGATCGGCTTGCCCTGCGTGACCAATTGCGCTGTCGTAGGCTCGCATGCGGCGAGGACAGAAAGGGCGCATGCCCCCGCAAGGACTCTTGAAAACACCATGTCACCATTCCCCAACAGTGGTTCGAACAAGCCGTAGCGGGAGGCAGGAAATCTGCCTAACGAAAAACACAATTCCCCGAAATGCAGCACGCCCTGTGACCACACTACACCTGCGTCAGGCGTTTCGGCCCCGGTGCCCTGCGGCGCAAAAGCCGCGCTCCGGACCTTACGTCAGCTGCCCTGCTTGCGGAAATGGCCAAGCTCGGCGAGGCTGATCCTCCGAGCCCAAGATCCGAGGCCACAATGTTCCGGTTCCTTAGCGCCTTCTTCCTTTGCGTCTTTCTGGCGAGCTGCAGCAGCCAGCTCCCCGAGGGTCCGCGCACCACGAGCGCCGCGCTGTCCGCACCGGCCTCTGCCCCGCTCTCGCAGATCACCCGCATGTGGCAGGGCCGCACCGACGGCACGTCCGGCGTGCATATCATCAGCAATGGCATCGACGCGCTGGCGCTGCGGCTGGGCCTTGCCGAGCAGGCGGTGACCAGCATCGACGCCCAATATTACCTGCTGCACAACGACGAGGCGGGCCGGCTCTTTACGGATGCGCTGCTGCGCGCCGCAGACCGCGGCGTGCGGGTGCGGCTGCTGCTCGACGACATGGACACCCGCGGCTACGACGAGGCCACCCATGCGCTCGAAACGCACCCAAACATCGAGATACGGCTGTTCAATCCCTTCGCCCGCTCGCATGGCAAGGCGCTGTCGGCGCTGCTCGAATTCCGCCGGATCAACCGTCGCATGCACAACAAGTCGATGACCTTCGACGGCCGGGTGACCATCGTCGGCGGGCGCAACATTGGCGACGAGTATTTCTCGGCGCGCGAGGAATCGAACTACGACGATCTGGACCTGCTGGCCGCCGGCCCCGTGGTGGACGACGTTGGGCGCACCTTCGACAGCTACTGGAACAGCCGCTACGCCGTCCCGGCATCGCAGGTGATCACGCCGAAAGAAGACGGGGCCGACCTTGAAACGGTGCGCACGGCGCTGGCGCGGCACAGGCAGCGGATCGCGCTGACCCCCTACGGCGGCGCGCTGCTCGATCACATCGCGTCTCTGAAGCGCCAGCCGCTGCAGCTCACCGCCGCGCGGGCGACACTTCTCGCGGATCCGCCGGAGAAGGCCGCGGGCGAGTTGCCTGCCTCCGAGACCTTTGCCGCCTCGATGCTGCCCTACGTGAACGGGCTTGAAAGCGAGTTCCTCGTTGTCTCGGCCTATTTCGTTCCTCGCGACAGCGGCACGGCGCTGCTCCGCGCGCTCGAGGAGCGCGGAGTCGATGTGACCGTGCTGACCAATTCGCTCGACGCAACCGATGTGCCAGCGGTCTACGCGCATTATGCCCACTCGCGCCGCGACCTGCTCGAGGCGGGCGTCGACCTTTGGGAGCTGCGGGCCGAGAAGGAGCGGCCGGACCGTACGTTGTCGGGGCTCGGCCTGTCACGCTCGGCGCTACACGCCAAGGCCTTCGTTCTGGACCGCAAGTTGCTCTTCATCGGCTCATTCAACTGGGACCCGCGCTCGGTGCGGATCAATTCCGAGATGGGGATCCTCGTGGACTCCCCTGCCCTCGCCACGCAGGCCGCGGTGAATTTCAAGAAGCTGCTGCCCGAGGCCGCCTTCCACGTGCAACTGGGCGAGGACGGCCGGATGCAATGGCTCGAACATGACGCGGGCAACCGTTGGCGGCTCTACCGCTCCGAGCCGATCCTGTCG
This sequence comes from Salipiger sp. PrR007, assembly GCF_010499845.1. Taxonomy (NCBI): domain Bacteria; kingdom Pseudomonadati; phylum Pseudomonadota; class Alphaproteobacteria; order Rhodobacterales; family Roseobacteraceae; genus Salipiger; species Salipiger sp. PrR007. The sequence continues at coordinate 200,367 of NZ_JAAGOZ010000083.1, forward strand.
CAAATGCGCGCCACCACCGCTTGGCTGACGGGTCTGTTACCAATCGGCGGGCAGCTCTGAGCCTGTCCGCGTTGACTTCCCCGCCCGCATCGTCCCCACTCCGGCGACACCCGCCCGGAGGATGACATGGTGCCGATGAGGGATACGCCGTTCCAGACGCTCGTGCTGTCCACGATCTTCGTGCTGGCAGCCGGGACGCTTCTGGTGCTCGGCCGATCCATCCTGCTGCCGATCGTCACGGCGACGATCCTCGTCTACCTGCTGGAGTCGGTGGCCGGCGCCCTGCGCCGACTGCCGGTGCTTGGGTATCTGCCACTCGGCGCGCTGCGACTGCTTCTGCTGGCATTCGCGGCCACCGTGGTCTTCGTTCTGGCGGCGGTCTTCTCGGCCACCGTGCGCGAGATCATGGCGGTCGCCCCGACCTACGAGGACAACCTTCGCGCCATGGTCGACGGGGTCGCGGGGTACTTCCATTTCGAGAATGACGAGCTCTGGGAGCGCGTCACCGCCGAGACCGTCGGGCGGATCGACCTGCGGCGCTTTTCACTGGCGGTGCTGGGCGGTTTCACCAACCTTGGCTCGGTGGTGCTGATGGTGATCATCTACGCCGCTTTCATCACCGCCGAGCGCCGTTCCTTCCAGCGCCGCCTGACCGCCGGGCTGCGCTCGCCCGAGCAAAGCGCGCGCGTGCTCGCCGTGGTCGGCGCGATCAACGAGAAGATCAGCCGCTACCTTGCCTTCAAGACGCTGATCAACATCGTGCTGGGCACGATTTCCTATGCAATCCTCTGGGCTTTCAACGTGGACTTCGCGCTGTTCTGGGCGGTGGTCATCGGCGTGCTCAACTACATCCCCTACCTCGGCTCCCTGCTGGCCGTCGCCTTCCCGGTGGCGCTCTCGCTGGCACAATTCGGCTCGATCGGTCTCACCGTCGGGCTTGGCGCGGCGCTGACTGCGGTTCAGGTGACGCTGGGCAATATCATCGAGCCGCGTCTGATCGGCCGGCAGCTCAATCTCAGCCCGTTCGTCGTGCTGCTCGCTCTGGCGCTCTGGACGACGCTTTGGGGCATTCCCGGCGCGATCCTCGCGGTGCCGCTGACCTCGATCCTCGCCATCGTGCTGGCCAGCTTCGACAAGACCCGCTGGCTCGCCTTGCTTCTGGCCGAGCGCGTCGATGTGCCGTCTGCCCCCGAACCCACACCCCGGCACGGCGAACTTCCCGAACGTTAACGGGAGGTTGACAGAGCCCCGGGGAGGGGCGCACCTTCGAGGCACCGGCCGCGTGCCGGGTGTATTGAGGGAATTTGGAAATGCAGCATTGGCTTATGTGGATCATTCTCGGTATCGCAAGCATCCTCGGCGGGCTGTTCGCGCTTTTTAACCCCTTCGCCGCCTCGATCGCGGCGCAGACCATTGTCGCCTGGTTCTTCCTGATCATCGGCGTGGTGCAGGCCATCAGCATCTTCCGCGTGACCGGCATGAAGGAGCGCCTGCTGGCCATTCTGCTGACGATCATCTACCTCTGGCTGGGCATCAGCTTCCTGGCCAACCCGCTCGAAGGGCTGATCTCGCTGACGCTTGTCGCGGCGATCATGTTCCTTGTCGGCGGCGTCGCCAAGGTGATCTACGGCTTCTCGGTCGCAGAGGGGCGCTACAAGCTGGCGCTGCTGATCAGCGGCGCGATCTCGGTGATTTTGGCACTCATGATCTTCACCAATTTCCCGTCCTCGGCGGCGGTGGTGCTGGGCGTGCTTCTCTCGGTCGAACTGCTCTCGACTGGCGTGGCGCTGGTCGCCTTCGGGATGGTGCTTAAGCAGCACCCGGAGCTGCGCAAGCGTGCGGCCTGAGCGACAACCCACTTCGAGACCGCATCCGGCCCCGCGGGGCCGGATCTACCCCTGCGGAGGCGTTTGGGCTGCGACCTCCGCCGGGAACCGCCGACGGCACTCGGCCTGCCCGGCTGCCGCATCCCGTCCGAGCTGTGGCAGCGCCGCCCCGATCTCGTCGAGCCGACGGTGCAACTCGTAGGGACGCACCGGAACGCGGCGAGTCACCGGCTCGGTGTCCGTCCGCCAGCAATAATGCGGGTGCTCGTGATAGATTCCACAGAGTTGCCAGCGCCGGCGGGTCTCCCATTCGGTCACATAGGTGAAGCCGCGCGCCAGATCTCGCGAGATGCGGCTCTGCTCCTGCAGCGCATCGGCATAGAACCGCGCCGCCTCGCGGTTGCAGCGCTCATAGGGCGTGCCGCAGGCCGCCAGGGCGAGACAGGATATGAGCAGAAACCGGTGCATGCGGAAAAGCCTAGCTGCGAACGCCGCGCCGGTCGAGAGCGACTTTTGCGGCCGATCGGCGCTGGACTGCACGTTGCCGTGACCTACCTGCCAGCGTAAGGAAAGCAAGGAGACACACGATGTTGGGACGGATTGGGATCGCGCTCGGACTCTGCGCGGGCATTGCCGGCTGCAGCGAAACCGAGAGCGCCGCCTCCAGTGGCGAAGACAGCTGCGGCGCCTCGGCCTATCAGAGCCAGATCGGCCACGCCGTCGGCGACCTCGAGCTCACCCCCGGCGCCAAGCTGCGCATTCTCGGACCCGGTCAGGCGATGACCATGGACTACCGCGCGGACCGGATGAACATCGAGACCGACAGCGCCGGACAGATCCTTCGGGTGTTCTGCGGCTGATCCGAAAATCCGCCAAAACGCTCCGCGCAACACATTGGTTCCGAAGAATATTTCTGGAACCATCAAGCCGCCCTCACGGTTCCTTTACCGAAACACCACGGCGCCCAAAGCGCCGGATCAAACCGGAAGGGAACTGAACATGCGTACCGGATCCATCGTTGCCCTCGTTGCCGCCGCCGCTGTCGTGATCGGCGTCGGCGCATACATGATCGATTTTGATGTCACGAAAGAGGGCAGCCTGCCCGACGTTGACGTCTCGGTTGACGGCGGCGAGCTGCCCGAGGTCGATGCCGAGGTCGGCTCGGTCGAAGTTGGCACCAAGACCGAAGAAGTGACCGTCCCGGACGTCGACGTCGAGGTCGACACCAAGGAAGCCGAAGTCACCCTGCCCGACATCGATGTGACCCCGCCGGACGAGAAGAACGACGGCTGATCGCTCACGCGATCACACGGCGAAAACAAGAGCCCCTCTCCACCCACCGTGGAGAGGGGCTTTTTCATGCCGGGGGATGGTGGCCTAGCGCTTGCGACGCTTGACGTTGCCGCCGCGCTGGCCTGGACGGCCGGCCGTCGAGCGCCCCTTCGATTTCACCGCAGCCTCCGACGCCGCCTCGACCGCCGATTGCCGCGCAAGCGGGTCGTCGTGGATCGCCAGATCGACAGCCTCGAGCCGCTTGACCTCGTCGCGCAGGCGCGCGGCCTCTTCGAACTCGAGGTTCTCCGCCGCCTTGCGCATGCCGGCGCGCAGCCCCTCCAGCACCGCCTCAAGGTTCGAGCCCTGCTGCTTGGCGTCGATCGACGCGGTCACGCGGTTCATGTCGACGTCGCCCTGATAGAGACCGGCAAGGATGTCGTCGACGTTCTTCTTGACCGTCGCCGGGGTGATGCCGTGTTCTTCGTTGTAGGCCATCTGCTTCTCACGGCGGCGCTCGGTTTCGGCCAGCGCCCGCTCCATCGAGCCGGTAACGCGGTCGGCATACATGATCACCCGGCCGTCGGCATTCCGCGCGGCACGGCCGATGGTCTGGATCAGCGAGGTTTCGGAGCGCAGGAAGCCCTCCTTGTCCGCATCGAGAATTGCCACGAGCCCGCATTCGGGGATGTCGAGGCCCTCGCGCAGCAGGTTGATGCCGATCAGCACGTCGAAGGCGCCAAGCCGCAGGTCGCGCAGGATCTCGATCCGCTCGATGGTGTCGATATCCGAGTGCATGTAGCGCACCTTGATGCCCTGCTCATGCAGGTACTCGGTCAGATCCTCGGCCATGCGCTTGGTCAGCACGGTGCAGAGTGTCCGGTAGCCATCTGCCGTCACCTTGCGGATCTCGTCGAGCAGATCGTCCACCTGCATCTTCACCGGGCGGATCTCGACCTGCGGATCGAGAAGTCCCGTGGGGCGGATCACCTGCTCGGCAAAGACGCCGCCCGCCTGCTCAAGCTCCCAGTTCGCAGGGGTCGCCGAGACGAAGACCGACTGCGGCCGCATGGCGTCCCATTCCTCGAACTTGAGGGGCCGGTTGTCCATGCAGGACGGCAGCCGGAAACCGTGCTCGGCGAGGGTGAACTTGCGCCGGTAGTCGCCCTTGTACATCGCGCCGATCTGCGGAACCGAGACGTGGCTCTCGTCGGCGAAGACGATGGCGTGGTCCGGAATGAACTCAAACAGCGTGGGCGGCGGCTCGCCCGGCGCGCGGCCCGTCAGGTAGCGCGAGTAGTTCTCGATGCCGTTGCAGACCCCTGTGGCCTCGAGCATCTCGATGTCGAAGTTGGTGCGCTGCTCAAGCCGCTGCGCCTCCAGGAGCTTGCCCTCTGCGACAAGCTGGTCGAGCCGCTGGCGCAGCTCCTTCTTGATCTGGATAACCGCCTGCTGCATCGTCGGCTTCGGCGTCACGTAGTGCGAATTCGCATAGACGCGGATGCGGTCGAAACTGCCGGTCTTCTCGCCGGTGAGCGGGTCGAACTCGGTGATGCTCTCCAGCTCCTCGCCGAAGAACGAGAGCTTCCACGCCCGGTCTTCAAGGTGGGCGGGCCAGATCTCGAGGCTGTCCCCCCTCACACGGAAGGCCCCGCGAGAGAAGCCCGCATCGTTGCGCCGATATTGCTGCGCCACCAGATCGGCGATGATCTTGCGCTGGTCGTATTCGCTGCCCGCGTGCAAGTCCTGGGTCATCGCGCCATAGGTCTCAACCGAGCCGATGCCATAGATGCAGGAGACCGAGGCGACGATGATCACGTCATCGCGCTCGAGCAGCGCCCGGGTGGCCGAGTGGCGCATCCGGTCGATCTGCTCGTTGATCTGGCTTTCCTTCTCGATATAGGTGTCCGAGCGGGCCACGTAGGCCTCGGGCTGGTAGTAGTCGTAGTAGGACACGAAATACTCGACCGCGTTGTCCGGGAAGAACCCCTTGAACTCGCCATAGAGCTGTGCCGCCAGCGTCTTGTTGGGCGCGAGGATGATCGCCGGGCGCTGGGTCTCCTCGATGATCTTGGCCATGGTGAAGGTCTTGCCGGTGCCCGTCGCGCCAAGCAGCACTTGGCTGCGCTCGCCATCGCGCACCCCCTGCGCAAGTTCGGCGATCGCTGTCGGCTGGTCGCCCGCCGGCGAGAACTCGGTCTGCATGCGGAAGCTGATGCCGCCCTCGAGCTTCTCCCGCGTCCGGACATCCGGCGCGGGGGCGTGCATCATGGGCATCGACTTGTCGGAATGGGCATAGGGCATGTGGTCATCTCCGGGCGCCTGCAAGACGTGTCGCGCCGCACGGCAATTTCAAGGGGTTTCGGGCTCGGTTGGCTGGGAGACTCGCTCGCGGGCGCAGGGTATTTTCACGGAATGTTCCTTTTCTGCGGGCAAGACGCAAGGGTTCGGGAAGATTTGCCGCACCGCCGCGCCGCGATCTCTTGCCCCGGCACTATAAATTCTCGATAACGCCAATGAATGTCAGGAGGGATTCCATGCGTGCACGGATTTACCAGCCGTCTCGGACGGCAATGTCGTCGGGACAAGCCAAGACCAGGGACTGGATTCTCGAGTTTTTCCCCGCCTCCCCGCGCGAGGTCGACCCGCTGATGGGCTGGACCTCCTCGTCTGACACCCAGAGCCAGGTCCGCCTGAAGTTCGACAGCAAGGAGGCGGCCCTCGCCTATGCCGCCGAGCACGGCATCGAGGCGCAGGTGAACGAGCCCAACAAGCGCAAGCCCAACCTGCGCGCCCGCGGCTATGCCGAAAACTTCGCGGTGGATCGCCGGAGCGCCTGGACGCACTGAGTGTGTAAGAGACACCTGAGTTTTTCCCATGGAAGGCTGAGTTTTTCCCGGGATCTACATGTAGGGCGCCCACTGGGCGCCCTTTCCATATCTAGCACATGCTTGCAAAGCGCGCGTCTGGGCGCATGATCCCGCCCAAGGATGCGTCACCAGAGGAGGACCCCGATGGCAGGCAAGGCTCTAAACAAGAAAAACCTCCTTGAGCTGGGTGCCGACACGCTGGCCGACCTGCTGCTCGAGGCGGTGAAAGGCGACGCGGCACGCCAGCGCCGGGTGCGCATGGCGCTTTCCGCCGATCTGGGCCCCGAGGCGATCACCGCCGACGTGCGCAAACGTTTCGCCTCCATCCGCCGCAGCCGTACCTTCATCTCCCGCAAGGCGCAGAGGAAGCTGGCGCAGGAACTGGCGGAACTGACGACGCTCATCGAGACCCGCATCGCACCTGATGCACCGGACGCGGCCTTCGATCTGCTCTGGGCTCAGCTGCAGCTTGCTGCCGGCATTCATGAGCGTACCGACGACAGCTGGGGCACCATCGGCGATGTCATGCGCCAGGCGATGGCGGTCATCGGACGGCTTGGGCCGAGGCTGGGCAAGGCTCCCGAAGCTCTGGCCGACAGCGTCTTTGAGGCGATTTCGAATGATGGCTACGGCGCCTTCGACCACGCCATACCTGCGCTGGCCGAGGCGCTCGGCAGCACCGGTTTGGCCCGCCTCAAAGCACTCGCCGAAGCGGCCTGCGAATCGCCGCTAACCGATGCCGACCTCGCCCGCTACGATTTCATCTCCGACCGTGATGCCCGCGCCGAGCGCGCCCTTGCCGGGCGCAACCGCACGGCGGAGATGATCCTGCAGGACGTGGCCGATGCCGAGGGCGACGTGGACAGCTGGCTTGCGCAATACAGCCCCGAGCAGCTGACCTACTCGACCATCGCTCCCTCCGCCGCGACCCGGCTGCTGGCGGCGGGCCGCCCCACGGACGCTCTGCGGCTGATCGAGGCCGCCTTGCCCGGCGAAAGCGGCGATCCGTGGTTCGACACGCCCGAACTGGACGAGGCCCATTTCGCCTGCCTTGAGGCGCTCGGCCGCAAGGACGATCTGAAGGCCGCGCTCTGGCACCGCTTCGAGCGCCGGCTCTGCCCCGACGCCCTGCGCCGCCATATCAAGCTGCTGCCCGACTTCGAGGACATCGAGGCCGAGGACGCCGCGCGCCGGATCGTCCTCACCTACAAACCGGTCGAGAAGGCGCTGGCCTACTGCCTGCAGGCCCCCGACCTGCCGCTGGCGGCTGAGTTGATCGAAGCCCGCAGCAAGGAGATCGACGGCGATGCCTATGAGGTCCTCACCCCGCTCGCCGACGCCCTCGCCCCCGGCCACCCGCTCGCCGCCGTGCTGCTGTGGCGCGCCATGATCGACTTCGCGCTGGGTAGGGCCCGCTCAGGGCGCTACGGCCACGCCGCCCGGCACCTGATGGACTGTGCCGCCGCGGATGCCGAGATCCTCGACTACGGCATGCACCTATCGCACGCGGACTATCTTGAAGCGCTGCGCGAGACTCACGCGAGGAAATCAGCGTTTTGGGAGCGTTTGCGGGGAGGGTAGCCCCCGCGGGTTATCACGTGGACGACAGAAGACCCTCATCGTCCCTCAGCACGCGATCGCGTGGAGGCGCCATTTCGAGCGCCCTTGACTATGATCGACTGTCCGCGGCTTTGAGGCTTGCAGGGCATCCAGCACTATCGCCGCGACGATGCATGAGGGGCCTGAGCTCAAGACTGCCAGTTGATCGAGGCCGACACCCGACTGAGCACTGGAGCGTGCGGCCCAGAAGACGTATTTCTTGGATGACACCTTTGCGCACGAAGCGGACTTGGCTCAGCTTTGCTCAGGCCCCGGAAGCTGCCGTCTTCGCGGAGCGTGCCGACCGGCCCCCTCGAGCCCAGACTCACAGATGTCGCAAGGCGTTCGAATGGCCGCTTCAGGTTTGGCCAACCTGTTGTGCCGACCAAACCAAGTTCTGCGATCAGGCGACCACGTTGTGCTCAGGGCCAAAAGGAAAGCCGGTGATGTTCTCATTGCCGTCTTCGGTAATGATCAGGATATCATGTTCCCGATACCCCCCGGCGCCTGATTGCCCTTCCGGGATGGTCAGCATCGGTTCCATTGAGATCACCATGCCAGGCGCGAGTACCGTGTCGATATCCTCCCGCAATTCAAGTCCCGCCTCGCGACCGTAGTAGTGGCTTAGTATTCCGAAGGAATGACCGTAACCGAAGGTCCGGTATTTCAATAGGTCACGCTCTGCAAAGAAGTCATTGATCGCATGAGTAACTTCGGCACAAGAGACGCCAGGCTTCAAGAGGCTCATGCCGTATTGATGAGCTGCAACGTTCGCCTCCCAAACATTCAGGCTGGCCTCGTCGACTGTTTCGACAAAGAGCGTGCGCTCCAGCGCTGTGTAATATCCCGAGATCATCGGGAAGGTGTTGAGGCTGAGAATGTCACCGCTCTGCAAGTGCCGAGAAGTGACCGGATTGTGTGCGCCATCGGTGTTGATCCCGGACTGGAACCATACCCAAGTGTCCCGGTACTCGGCATCCGGGAAGCGACGGGCGATCTCCAGCTCCATGGCATCTCGACCGGCCATCGCAACGTCTATCTCTCGCACGCCTGCCTTGATCGCATCGCGGATCGCGTAACCGCCCACGTCGGCGACCGCTGCACCCGCGCGGATCAGCTCCAGCTCTGCAGGCGATTTATGGAACCGCTGCGTCATTGTCACAGGTGCGATGTCGACCGTGCTCGACGGAGCAAGGAAGACATCCAGAAGCGCTTTCTGCGCGATGGAAATGTGGTCCCCCTCATACCCTACGACCCTACCTGGCCCAGTCACGGACAGGATGGCTCGCCAATAATTGTTCCGCTGCCAATCCGTATAGGTGATGTTGTCGCCATAACACCGCCGCCAAGGCTGCGCCGCATCTATCCCTGCACTGACGGTGACGGTCTCTGTAGCGGTGACGACCTGCGCGTAGGGACGCCCAAACGCGCAATAGAGAAAGCCGGAATAGTATGCCACGTTGTGCATCGAGGTCAGCACAACGGCACCGATGCCTTGGTCCGCCATAGTGGCGCGAAGCCCAGCCAGCCGCGCCTCGTACTCTGTATCTGAGAAGGACAGCACCTTTTCGCCCTGGTGGAAACGGTAGAAATCGGGGCGCGCAAGTCCGGTCGTGTTGGAAGTTCCGTCCATCGGTTCACTCCTGTTAGGGCCGATTGACCGCATGGGGAGTGCGCCTTATCGCTCAGGTCACCTCCCTCACCGCAATACGGCGAAGCAAGATCCCGGCGTTCAGGATGGCTTGATTTAGAGTTCCGACATCGGATCGTCGGTGGCGACGCCATCGCCTTTCTCAATGTTGTATGTAGTGCAAAGAATCCGATTCGATCAATAGTCGCGAAAGAACGCCGACTTTGAGCGCAACAGACTCTGTGTCCGCTCCTCGATCGCTCCAGGCTCTCGGGCCGAAGGTCCACTACACCGTGCGGGGCACCTCAAGGCGAATGGCTGGTTCGGGCTTATTCCGTTGAAAACCTCGGCTCGGGGATCGCGTTGACCCTCGCCCAGAATTTGCGGCGCCTGAGCATATCCTTTCTCAAAAGGCGACCGGTGGCATCGGAACGAGCTTTGCGAGCTGCCGGAGGTTCTGAGCGGTGGCTGCGAGGTGGAATTCGTCTCGTGCGCCGCTCGGGCCTCGCAATCGGAGACGGTTGAGGCCCAAGATGCGCTTCAAATGCGCGAAGAGCATCTCCACCTTCTTCCGGAGCTTGCAAGAGATCGCGTAGTCGGTCGTCTGGGCGATCGCACGCGCCCGATCCCGGGAGGGCTCGAAGATTGATCGCGTTACCTTTCGACACGGCGCCTTGGGACAGCAGCGCGCCTTCAGGTTGCAAGCATCGCAATCGGCCTTGCCGGCCCGGTCGCGAAGCATGCCATCTTCATCGGGTTTTTTCTCCCGGGGTTTCGTGAAGGTCCGGCGGCTTTGCTTCAACTCCTTGCCGCCCGGGCAGGTGTAGACATCCCTCTCGGTATCATAGTTGAAGTCGGCGCGCTCGAATGTCCCATCCCTACGCGCTGACTTGTCCCTCTCGGCAGATTGCTTCGCAATCGTCTGCTCTCGGCAATCGCCGCCCTCGACACCGACATCAAGCATCTCATGCGCCAATCGAAAGCCTGCCGACGGCTCATGGCCGTTCCCGGAGTGAGGCCGCTCACCGCGCTGGCCTTCACCGCCGCCGTTGACGATCCAGGACGGTTCCGACGATCCCGTGACCTCGGTGCGTATCGCGGCCTTGTCCCGCGCCGATATCAATCCGGTGAAGTCGACGACACCGGGCACATATCGAAGACCGGGGACCGGCGCTCTACGAGGCGGCGAACGTAATGCTGACCCGCGACAAGGGAACGCTGAAGCCGAAGGAATGGGGGCTGGCGATCGCGCGCAAATCGAACATGCGCAAAGCCCGGATCGCCCTGGCGCGTCGATTGGCAGTCATCATGCACGCAATGCTCAAGAGCGACACCGATTTCCACCCGGCCAGAGACTGGCCGGCGCTCCTTAACCCGGTCGACGAGAAAGGAGACCGCCCCGAGTTCCCGAGCGCGGAGCATCGCCCGAGGGAGGGAGCAGATGATGGCGCCGAGTCTGTGGCACGCGGCCGACCCCGGCTGACTGCGGTTTCAACCTCGCCACTCTCGGCCCCGGCTTACCCCATAAAGTGCCAAGCATGAGCACGCCGAGAACGAGGGCACCCGAAAGGCACCAACCGCTCAGGACCGAGCACCCAGACCTTGCCCCACTAGAGAACGGAATAGGCTGCAAGCGGCCATGCGACCCGAGTCCATCGAGCCCGCGAGGTCAGCTACGCGCAGGAAGCCGACGTCGCACCGCTGGGCTTATTTTTCGGAAGCTGCCGTTCAGGCTGAACGCAGCGATCGGCCCTTTCGAGCCCGAAGCGGAAGTGCCAGTTTCTCGCGGCGCGCGTTCGCAGCGGAACGATTGCTGTGAGGCGGTGGAAATTTACGCGGCACGGCAGCGAAGACTTCGGAAACTCATGCTTGGCGCAGCTGGAGTCTGAAGCAAAAGCCGGGAAGAACCCAGATTGCCTCTGATGTCGATAGAGGAGTTCTCGAGGCGGGTCCCGGCCCTGATCTGGCACGCCTCGCGCCAGCGCACGCAAAACGGTGGCCTGGAAATGCCAATGCCGGTAACGTGTTGGTGAAGAGCCTTTTCAACACCGATCTCGCTTTCATGACCGGAGCCCTATTGATGATTGTGCGCCCCATGTTTCCCTTGGCCTGTACCGTGGCAGTGGGGTTGTTCTCGGCAACCGCCACGTCATCCGCCGCGCAAGACACAGGGACAGTCGGCGCCGATCAGCTCGGCTTCTCGGTCCGCAACATGGACCCGAGCGTCGACCCGGCGGAAGACTTCTACCGCTACGCCGCCGGGGGCTGGCTCGAGCGCATCGACCGGCCGGAGAAACATCC
>NZ_JAAGOZ010000084.1:0-2153 GCF_010499845.1 Salipiger sp. PrR007
AGCCCTTTCGTGATCGTGGTCATATGCGGTCCTTACCGATGGTTGCCAGGTAGACGTCGAGCACTTTGCGAACGTGCCCTTGCGTCTCCCGGTAGGGAGGAATGCCCTGGTACCGGGCGACGGCATCCGGACCGGCGTTGTAGGCGGCAAGCGCCAGGGGCACCGATCCAAATTCTTCGAGCTGCATGAGGAGGTAGCGGGCGGAGCCGTCGAGGTTCTCGCGTGGGTCGTGCGGATCGACCCCGAGGACCTGCGCGGTTCCGGGCATGAGCTGGCCAAGGCCGATCGCGCCCACATGCGAGCGGGCCGATTGCCGGAAATTGCTCTCGATGGCGATATTGGCCCGGAAGAGGGCGATCCATTCCACAGGGGAGATGCCCGCGCGGCGGAGCCCCGGATGGCGGGCGTGGGCCTGCGCGATGCTCGAGATCAGGCGCTCGACCTCAGCAGTGCCATGACGGCGCGAGAGGCCGGGACGGGAGGGCGCAACGGAGGCAGCAATAGCCTGCGTGCCCCCGGCTTCAGAAGTAAAATCCCTCGGCTTGCCGAAGTCGAGAACCGAGGCAGTGACCCGCCCCGCGTCTCGCGGGCCCCCGAGGTCGATGACCTCGGCGTGGGCCCAGGGTGCCATCGCCGCAAACGCGGCGGAGGCACAAAACCGTCTAGTCTTTTGACGTGTCCTCATAGGTTTTCCAAACCGCGCGCTCTCCTACGTGACGCGGAACGGAAATGGGGGAGACGCCGAGATCCATGCCGAAGGACAGGAGACCTGTCAGGGTTCGGATGGTCCTCGTCTTGATATCCCTACCGTGGACAAGAAGCAGTCGGTGCGTTTGCCCGTCAACCTCGGCAACAGCGTAGAACTTCCACGCGGCCTGGAATTGGTTGCTCACGCGCGCTGGCGCTTCGATGCACTCGACTTCAACTGTCCCACCGGCTTCCAGGGTTTCCCTCACTCCCGCAAGCGTAATCACTGGTGAAACTTCTCTCATTTTTTTGCCTCGTTCCTGGGGTCGTTCGATGTGTCGAGTGACATGGAGGAGGCATACACATTTTTTGGGTAGCGTGAAACAGAAGATGGTGCAATACGTAATTGCAAGATACTACAAGCGGAAAAAGTGCCACATAGTGATGCCCGAGACATGATGCGGATGTTTGTGCATACCACCCGGTGCGCCGGAGGTGCTGCCTCTGGTGCGGCCCTGGTTGCGGCGAGCCTTGCAAACTCGGCCGTAGCGCAAACGACGGCGCTGGACTGTGTGCCGCCGCCTGTCCCTACCGCGGACCTGCCGCGGGATGTCATCGAGGAGTATCGCGACGAGCTTGGGCTGGAGTTCTCGAATTACTTCATCGAGGCGCAGCGCCACCTGCAGTGCCTGCAACTGGCGGAGGAGACGGCACGGCAGGACATCGATGCCGCGCTCGAGGCTTACGCGCGCCTGCAAGCCCTTAATTCAGATGAGAAACATATTCAAGAATGATGGATCGAGCGCAAAACCCGCTGTACATCCAAAGAAGTGATGTGATTGGCTGCCGGCACACCTTTAACGGGAGTAGGGCGATGAAGCATCTCCTCGGCGCAGCAGCCACGGCTGCCCTGGCATTCGCCGGGAGCCTGGCCGTGACATCGCAGCCGGCGCGCGCCTATCAGATCGATTGCGCGATCCTGCTCTGTCTCTCCGGCGGCTGGCCCGCTTCGGCTCCCTGCGTTGCGGCGAAGACGGAGTTTATCCGCCGGATCACGCCGTCGCCGATCGAGCCGCCGCTGCAGATCTGGCGCTGCCCGATGCACGCGGCCTACCCGGGGAACGCGGGGCAAACGCCGGCGCAGCGCCTCTACGATGTTGCGTTTGACCGAGGGGCGCGCCCGGTCCAATCACCGTCGGAGGGCGACATCGCGCCCGCGGGCGCGCTCAAAGGTCCGGTGCCGCCGGACGCGCTCATCTCTGCGGTGCTGAAAGAGGCTGCGGGAAGTGGTGCACCGAGACCCGCCCACCTGCAGCAGATCGCCGACTACACCTCGGAGAATGGCGTGGCCGACATCGACATCAGCGACCCGGTCTTCGACTTCGTGCGCTCGATCCGGGTCTACAGCGTCGAGGTCATGCGCCAGCGCGAGAGGGGCAGCGACAATGATCACTGTGAGCGTAGGA
>NZ_JAAGOZ010000085.1:0-2126 GCF_010499845.1 Salipiger sp. PrR007
CACCGACCTTGATGCGCCGGCACCCGGCGCTTCGGCCGCCGCGCCCTCGATGAAGGATCGCATGGCAGCCCGCTTCACCTGATCCGGCGCGGGGGCTTTCTCCGCGCTTTTTCTTTGACCTCTGGCAGAAAGGAAGACCCCGATGCCTCCCCTTACTGAAGGCCGCACCGCCGGCGATTTCGTGTTGTTCGACCAGGCCGAGTATTCCCGCGAGCCTGCGGTGATTGGCGCTGGTGCCGACCTGCAGCCCGGCACCGTGCTCGGCAAGATCACGGCCACCGGCAAATACGTCCGCTGCGACAGCGGCGCCACAGATGGCTCGCAGACGCCGGTGGCGGTGCTGCGCACCGAAGCACGCGCTGCCTTGGCCGACGTCACCGCAGTGATCCAGGCGCGCCACACCCGCGTGCGCCGCTTCGGGCTGATCTTCGACGCGAGCTTTGCCACCGAGGCCGACCGCAATGGCGCCTGCGCGGCGCTGAAAGAGCTCGGCATTCTCGCGACCTGACCCGTCATTGGGGCCGGGGCCCACCCGGCACCGCCGTCCCGCCGCGCGGAAGCGCGCCATTCGATGAAAGGAGAGCCCGATGGCTCATTACGATATCTTCAAGGGCGATGGCTTCTCCGCCATGACGCTCGGCGACTCCATCCGCGTCGTCCCCAACCAGTGGGGTCTGGTCAGCGGCATGGGTGTCTTCGCCGCCAAGCCGATCCGCGGCACCAAGTTCTCGGTCGAGATGATCAACGGCGTCATCCAGCTGGTGAACTCCTCCGAGCGCAGTACGCCGCTGCCCGGCGCGAGCACCCGCAAGGGCAAGCTGGTGGACTTCTCGACCAAGCGCTTCGGCCTCAAGGCCCGGATCACCGCCGACGACATCGACAACATCCGCGCCTATGGCTCCGAGACCGAGCTCAAGCAGGCGCAGGATGAGGTGATGGAACGCCAGATCGAGCTGCGCGGCTCGCTCGACATCACGCGCGAGTACCACCGCGTCTGCGCGCTGCAGGGCATCGTGCTCGACGCCGACGGCTCGCCGCTCTGGGACCTCTACGACAAGTTCGAGATCAGCCGAAAGTCGGTCGATTTCACTCTCGGCAGCGGCACCACCGATCTCGCCGCGAAGTGCCGCGAGGTGACGCGCCACGTCCGGACCAACCTCAAGGGCGATGTGATGACCGGCGTGATGGGCCTGATCCACCCCGACTACACAGACAAGCTGATGGGGCACGCGGACTTCAAGGACCGCTACAAGTACTTCCAGAACACTAGCGGCGGCGATCCGCTGCGCGACGACAAATCGGACGGCTTCGAGTTCGGCGGCATCACCTGGAAGGAATACCTCGGCGAGGCGGATGTGCCTCAGGAAGACGGCACCGTGGTGACCCGCAACTTCATCCCCGAGGCGGAGGCGAGCTTCTTCCCGGTCGGCACCCGCCAGACGTTCCGCACCTTCAACGGCTCGCCTGACTATGTCGGTCTCGCGAACACGCCGGGGCAGGAGTTCTACTCGAAGGTCATCTACGACCGCGACGAAGAGCGCTTCGTCGACGTCGAGGCGATGATGCAGAACGCGCAGATCTGCACTCGCCCGGCCGTCCTGGTTCGCGGTTACACCTCGAACTGATCCCGATAGCCCGGCCCCGGTGCCGCGTGCGCCGGGACCCTGTTCCCTGGAGTGAACCCCATGGCCAAAAAGACCAGCACCGAACTCGTTCGCGTCAAGATGACCGGCGAGTTTACCTACAAGCTCGACGGCTCGTCGAAGCGCACATTGCCCAAGGGCTGGGCGGGCGCAGTCCCCACCTCGATTGCGGAGCTGATCGAGAAAGATGGGGTCGGCGCGCGCGAGGCCGACGGCGAGGCGGTGACCACGCCGAAGAAGGCCGCGCCCAAGAAGGCGGCTGCGACCAAGAGCGGCGCTGCCAGCCAGGCCGCGACCAGCGCCACAGTGGCAAGTGCGGCATCGACAAGCGCCGTCGCTGCCTCATCCACGACCACCGGAGTGGTCGCGGGTGCCAGCGCAGCCGATAACGGCGCCGCGGACTGACCGCGATGGACCCGTTTCTTCGCAGCGTCGAAGAGACCTTCCGGCGTCACGGGATCGAGGCTGTCCTCGATCCCGAGG
>NZ_JAAGOZ010000086.1:0-2124 GCF_010499845.1 Salipiger sp. PrR007
CACCGACCTTGATGCGCCGGCACCCGGCGCTTCGGCCGCCGCGCCCTCGATGAAGGATCGCATGGCAGCCCGCTTCAACTGATCCGGCGCGGGGGCTTTCTCCGCGCTTTTCTTTGACCTCTGGCAGAAAGGAAGTCCCCGATGCCTCCCCTTACTGAAGGCCGCACCGCCGGCGATTTCGTGTTGTTCGACCAGGCCGAGTATTCCCGGGAGTCTGCGGTGATTGGCGCTGGTGCCGACCTGCAGCCCGGCACCGTGCTTGGCAAGATCACGGCCTCCGGCAAATACGTCCGCTGCGACACCGCCGCCACAGACGGCTCGCAGACGCCGGTGGCGGTGCTGCGCACCGAAGCACGCGCTGCCTCGGCCGACGTCACCGCAGTGATCCAGGCGCGCCATACCCGCGTGCGACGCTTCGGGCTGATCTTCGACGCGAGCTTTGCCACCGAGGCGGACCGCAATGGCGCCTGCGCGGCGCTCAAAGAGCTCGGCATTCTCGCGACCTGACCCGTCCTCGGTGCCGGGGCCCGCCCGGCACCGCCGTCCCGCCGCGCGGAAGCGCACCATTCGATGAAAGGAGAGCCCGATGGCTCATTATGATATCTTCAAGGGCGATGGCTTCTCCGCCATGACGCTCGGCGACTCCATCCGCGTCGTCCCCAACCAGTGGGGTCTGGTGAGCGGCATGGGTGTCTTCGCCGCCAAGCCGATCCGCGGCACCAAGTTCTCGGTCGAGATGATCAACGGCGTCATCCAGCTGGTGAACTCCTCCGAGCGCAGCACGCCGCTGCCCGGCGCGAGCACCCGCAAGGCCAAGCTGGTGGACTTCTCGACCAAGCGCTTTGGTCTCAAGGCCCGGATCACCGCCGACGACATCGACAACATCCGCGCCTATGGCTCCGAGACCGAGCTCAAGCAGGCGCAGGACGAGGTGATGGAGCGCCAGATCGAGCTGCGCGGCTCGCTGGACATCACCCGCGAATATCACCGCGTCTGCGCGCTGCAGGGCATCGTGCTCGATGCCGACGGCTCGCAGCTCTGGGACCTTTTCGACAAGTTCGAGATCAGCCGGAAGTCCGTCGACTTCACGCTCGGCACCGGCACCACCGATCTCGCCGCGAAGTGCCGTGCAGTGACGCGCCACGTCCGGACCAACCTCAAGGGCGATGTGATGACGGCCGTCATGGGTCTGATCCATCCCGACTTCACCGACAAGCTGATGGGGCACGCGGACTTCAAGGACCGCTACAAGTACTTTCAGAACACCAACGGCGGCGATCCGCTGCGCGACGACAAATCGGACGGCTTCGAGTTCGGCGGCATCACCTGGAAGGAATACCTCGGCGAGGCGGACGTGCCGCAGGAAGACGGCACCGTGGTGACCCGTAACTTCATTCCCGAGGCGGAGGCGAGCTTCTTCCCGGTTGGTACCCGCCAGACGTTCCGCACCTTCAACGGCTCGCCTGACTATGTCGGTCTCGCGAACACGCCGGGGCAGGAGTTCTACTCGAAGGTCATCTACGACCGCGACGAAGAGCGCTTCGTCGACGTCGAGGCGATGATGCAGAACGCGCAGATTTGCACCCGCCCGGCCGTCCTGGTTCGCGGTTACACCTCGAACTGATCCCGATAACCCCGCCTCGGCGCCGCGTGCGCCGGGGCCCCGTTCCCTGGAGTGACCCCATGGCGAAGAAAACCAGCACCGAACTCGTCCGCGTCAAGATGACCGGCGAGTTTACCTACAAGCTCGACGGCTCGTCGAAGCGCACCCTGCCCAAGGGCTGGGCGGGCGCGGTCCCCACCTCGATTGCGGAACTGATCGAGAAAGATGGGGTCGGCGCGCGCGAGGCCGACGGCGAGGCGGTGGCCACGCCGAAGAAGGCCGCGCCGAAAAAAGCGACTGCGACCAAGAGCGGCGCAGCCGGCCAGGCCGCGACCAGCGCCACAGTGGCAGGTGCGGCATCGACAAGCGCCGTCGCTGCCTCATCCACGACCACCGGAGTGGTCGCGGGCGCCAGCGCGGCCGATACCGGCGCCGCGGACTGAGCGCGATGGACCCGTTTCTTCGCAGCGTCGAAGAGACCTTCCGGCGTCACGGGATCGAGGCTGTCCTCGATCCCGAGG
>NZ_JAAGOZ010000087.1:0-1977 GCF_010499845.1 Salipiger sp. PrR007
ACCAGAACCTCGCCCTCCTCGACGGTGTCGCCCTCGTCGACGAGGATTTCCTGCACGACGCCGCCATCGGGATGTTGCACGACCTGACGGTTGCGCTCGACCTGGATCTGGCCGCCGGCGACGATGGCGCCCGAGATGTTGGTGGTTGCCGCCCAGGTCCCGAAGCCTCCAACGAGGATCAGCAGGGCGCCGAGCCCCAGGATCAGCGGTTTTTTGAGCGGGAAGCGCTTGTCGGTTGTCTGCGACATCAGCGGACACCTCCGGGCCCGGCGTGCCGGGTGATCTGTTCGTGGTTCTTGACCTGCGAGCGCAGCACTTCGTCCTTCGGACCGAATGCGACGCGGGCGCCATGCTCGAGCATAAGCAGCTGGTCGCATTCGCGGATCGCGGCCGGGCGGTGCGCCATGATGAGCACCGACTTGCCCTCTTCCTTGAGGCGGCGGATCGCGGCGTTCACCGCCTCGCTGCCCTCGTTGTCGAGGTTCGAGTTGGGCTCGTCGAGCACGAGGATCACGGGATCGCCATACATCGCACGGGCCAGGCCGATGCGTTGCATCTGCCCGCCCGAGAGCCGCCCGCCGGTGGCGGTGACGCGGGTGTCATAGCCCTTGGGTAGCTTGAGGATCATTTCGTGGGCGTCGGCCTTCTTGGCCGCCTCGACGATCTTCTGCGGGTCCGGTGTTTCGGCGAGCCGCGCGATGTTCTCGGCGATGGTGCCGTCGAACAGGCTGACGCGTTGCGGCAGGTAGCCGATGTGCTTGCCGAGATCCTCGTCGTACTGGTCGAGCGTCGCGCCATCGAGGCGGATGCGCCCGCCGGCGGGACGCCAGACTCCGGTGATCGCCCGGGCCAGCGTCGACTTGCCGGCACCCGAGGAGCCGATCACGCCGATCGCATGGCCGGGCCGCAGGTCGAAGGAGACGAGACGCAGCGAGGCCTGCTGTTCACCCGGCGGCACCACCGTGAGCTGTTGCACTTCGAGCAGCGCGCGCGGCTTTGGCAGGGCGGTGCGGGTCGGCTCCTGGGGCATCTCTCCGAGCAGCTCTGACAGGTTGTCCCAGCCCTTGCGTGCGCGGGTCACCAGCGGCCATTGCCCGACGGCAAGCTCGATCGGGGCGAGCGCGCGGCCCATCAGGATCGAGCCGGCGATCATCGCACCGGCGGTCAGCTCGTTCTGCAGCACCAGGTAGGCGCCGAGACCGAGCATCGCCGACTGCAGCAGCATGCGGAAGCTCTTGGTCATCGTGGTGAAGGTGCCGACGAGGTCATTGGTCGAGATCTGCCCGCTCAGGGCCTCGGAGCGCGCCTTGTCCCAGCGGTTGAAGGCGGCGCCGCGCATGCCCATGGCCTGCACGGTCTCGGCATCGAGGCGGATCTGCTCGGAGGTCTGCTCGGCCAGCAGGACGGCGCGGTTCGACTTGAGGGTCGGATTGCGGCTCAGCGTGGTGTTGAGCAGGGTGATGACCACGAGGATCAGGCCGCCGAAGATGGCGAGATAGCCGAGCCAAGCGTGGAAGACGAAGATACCGGCGATGAACAGCGGGGTGAAGGGCAGGTCGAAGAGCGCCATGAGCACCGGCGAGCCGATGAACCGCTGCACCGCTTCGAGGTCCTTGAGGCCGGTGGCCGCAAGCTCATCCTGCTTCACCGCCGAGCGCCGGATCACGGCATCGAAGACGCGCATGTCGAGCGCGGCCTGGAAGCGGGCGGCGACGCGGGCCATGACCCGGCCGCGGGCGTAATCGAGGATACCCATCATGCCATAGAGGAAAACGACCAGGGCGGTCAGCGCGAGCAGTGTGGCTTCTGAACGCGACCCCAGCACACGGTCGTAGACCTGCAGCATGTAGAGCGGGCCTGTGAGCATCAAGAGGTTGACAAAGAAACTGAATATACCGACGAACCAATAGTAGGGTCGGCTTTGCTTGCGGACAGATGCGAGCTCGTCTGCCCCTGCGTCTTTCACTCTATTTTTCA
>NZ_JAAGOZ010000089.1:0-1901 GCF_010499845.1 Salipiger sp. PrR007
TGTAAGCGCCAAGTTAGAATGTCTCACATGAGCAAAGCTGAAGTGTCACACTCCCCTGAATGGGCAGGATTGGAGTGCGGCCGTGGGATTGGTGGTCATGAGCGAGCGCGAGCTGAACCGGATCGAAGTCCTGAGTGATGTGGTGCAAGGCCGGATGTCTGCGGTGGCGGCAGCCTCGGTCTTGGGCCTGAGCCGAAGGCAGGTTCACCGGCTTCTGAAGACGTTCCAGGCCGATGGTCCGGCGGCGATCCGGCACAAGGCCCGCGGACGTCCGTCCAACAACCGGATCGATCCCGCGGTGCGTGAGTTTGCGCTGACGCTGATCCGTGAGCGCTACGCCGACTTTGGGCCCACGTTCGCAGCCGAGAAGCTGGCGGAAGACCATGGCCTGAAGGTGTCGCGGGAGACCTTGCGCAAATGGATGCAGGATGCCGGCATCTGGCTGTCGCGCAAGCAGCGCAGAACGTTTCATCAGCCGCGCCGGCGCCGGGACTGCTATGGCGAGCTCGTGCAGATAGACGGCTCTGATCACGCCTGGTTCGAGGAACGTGGTCCGGCCTGCACGTTGCTGGCCTTTGTCGACGACGCCACGAGCACGCTGATGCACCTGGAGTTTGTAGCCTCTGAGAGCACCTTCAGCTATTTCGGCGCGCTCGAGCGGTATCTCGCGGCGCACGGCCGGCCCGTGGCCTTCTATTCCGACAAGCACTCGGTGTTCCGTGTCGCCAAGCAAGGGGCGAAGTCGGGCCATGGCATGACCCAGTTCGGTCGGGCGCTGAACGATCTGAACATCGAGATCCTCTGTGCAAACAGCAGCCAGGCAAAGGGCCGCGTCGAGCGCGCGAACCGTACCCTGCAGGATCGGCTGGTGAAGGAACTACGGCTGGCGGGCGTCTGCGACATGGCAGCCGGCAACGCGATCCTGCCAAGGTTCTTGGCGCGCCATAATGCGAAGTTCGCCAAGGCGCCGCTACGGGCCGACAACCTGCACCGGCCCCTGAACATGGAACCGGAGCGTCTGCGAGAGATCCTGTGCTTCCGCGATGAGCGCTATGTCACCAGGCAACTGGCCTTCTCCTATGAGCGGCAGCGCATCATCCTTGCGGAGAACGACATCACGCGCGCACTGCCTGGCAAGTATGTCGACACCTACGAGTTCCCCGATGGCCGGTTCGAGGTCCGCTGGAAAGGCGTGTCGCTGCCCTACTCTGTGTTCGACAAAGACCAGCGTGTCAGCCATGCCGCGATCACCGAGAACAAGCATCTGAGCGCGGTGCTGGAGTACATCAAGGCCGAGCAGGACAAGGCGCCTCCGAAGAAGCGGCGGGCCGGCAAGCAGCGGACCCGCTACGAGCCGACAGGTCGCCGCAACGACGGCTGGAACTCGCTGGCAGCGCGCCAGGCAAAGGCGCGGGCCGCAGCACCCCCGGAATGACGCTGTCGCCGCGTCGCCGCGATGCTAACCTCCGCCGCGAGCGAGTGAGTGAGCGAATGACCGAGGCAGGCACATGGCAGGCAACACAGAGCCGGAGATCATCTTCTCGAACCTGACGCAGGACGTGGTGATCGACGGCCACCGATTCACCGTGGAGATTTACCGAACCTCAGACGATCCGTCGTGGATCCTGTCGGTGGAGAACGCCTTCGGGACGCTGACGATCTTGGACAACCCTCCATATTTTGCCGACGGCCTTGCCTGGCGGGCCTTCGAGAAGCTCCTCGATGAGAAAGGTCTCCGGGCCTTCTACAGCGCAAAGGAGCGCCGCAAGCTCCGGCTCTGAACGCATGGCCGATCAGGGCTGCGATATGTGGGGTCTCCGCCCTGCCCGGCCATGCTTCTCCACTCTCGGTGAGACATTTCTGCTTTGCGCAGCCGAGGACATTTCAACTTGGTTGCAACA
>NZ_JAAGOZ010000090.1:0-1883 GCF_010499845.1 Salipiger sp. PrR007
GCCGGCTGATCGCCGCGACCGCCGTAGTGGGGAATTTTACTTCGGCGCTTTTGGGGAAAATTAAGACGGCGTTGACAGTCGAGACCCGCAAGGAGCAGGCCGCGCCCTCTACCACGACGCCGCGCCGGACGCGTCAGCGCAACCTTGGCCATTTGCCCGCGGGTTTGCCGCGTATCGAACGGGTCCTCGAGCCGACCAGCCTCGATTGCCCCTGCGGTTGCGGCCGGATGCACCGGATCGGCGAGGACCGCACCGAGCGCCTGGACATCGTGCCTGCGCAGCTCCGCGTGCTGGTCGACATCCGGCCGAAGTATGCCTGCCGCATCTGTTCGGATGGCGTCACTCAGGCACCTGCCGCGCCCTGGCTGATTGAAGGCGGTCTTCCAACTGAGGGTGCCATTGCACATGTGTTGGTCTCGAAGTTCGCGGACCACCTGCCATTTTACAGGCAGAGCCAGATCCTGGCGCGCTCCGGCATCCAGGTCGACCGCAGCACACTGGCGGACTGGGCCGGCACTGCAGCCTTCCATCTTGGCCCCGTGGTCGATCGGCTAACCGAGCATCTCAAATCCTCGGGCAAACTGTTCATGGACGAGACCACGGCCCCGGTGCTGGATCCAGGCCGAGGGCGAACCAAGACGGGATACTTCTGGGCGCTTGCCCGAGATGACCGCGGATGGGGCGGAGAAGACCCGCCCGGTGGCGTGTTCACCTATCATCCCAGCCGCGCCGGGGCGCATGCAGAGCAGATCCTCCAGGGCTTCGACGGCACCCTCCAGCTCGACGGCTACACCGGTTACGACCGCCTCACACGCACGTCCCGCAAGGGCGGCGCGCCGATCACGGTTGCCCACTGCTGGGCACACGCTCGCCGCAAGCTGAAGGAAGTCTTCGACCGGGATGGATCCGAGATCGCTGCCGAGGGGCTTCGCCGCATTGCCGAGCTCTACCGCATCGAGGCCGAGATCCGCGGCATGGGCCCGGGCCAACGCCTGTCGGCCCGCCAGAGCCGCAGCCTGCCCCTCGTGGCCGAGTTCGGTGATTGGCTGCAGGCACAGCGCCTGCGTATCTCGGCCAAGTCGCGCCTTGGCGAGAAGCTGACCTACATCCACCGCCAGTGGGGCGGGCTGCAGACCTTCCTCCACGACGGCCGCGTCGAGATCGACTCCAATGCCGTCGAGAACCTGATCCGCCCGATTGCGCTCACGCGGAAGAATGCTCTCTTCGCCGGCCACGACGAGGGTGGCCGCACCTGGGCCCGCATCGCCTCCCTCATCGCCACCGCGAAGATCAACGGCGTCGAGCCCTTCGCCTACATCAAGGCGACCCTCGAAGCCATCGCCGCCGGTCACCCCGCCAGCAGGATCGACGAGCTCCTGCCATGGAACTTCAACCCGTCAAGCTGAACAGGCGTGCCGCGGTGACAGCGCTTACCGATCTCTGACCCAATTGCTTGGCAAGACCCGTCACGCCAAGCACGAGCGCTCAGAATGAAATCGGCTCGCGCTTTCACGTCGAGCTTTGACAGAATAACCGGATCGTATCCGAGCCAGTCGAAAGTCTCGATCAGCCGATGATATTCGTCGATACCGCCCTTGAGGTCTTTTTCCGCGTTCACTGTCCCTGTGGGGGATTTCTGGCCAAGGCGGGGTCAGAAACACCTGGTGATGGAAGCGGGCGTGTCCCGACAAGGTGACAATGGCCGCCAATCCGGTTGCATGTTCCAGCGCGATGGCCGCATCCAGCAGCCCGCGATCAAAGAAGACCCAACCCTGCGAAGACGCGATGCGGTTGGGGTCTCCGGTCTGTGGCGCGACATCGCAGTTGAGTGCTGAGCGACATCGCAGGTGGATGACGGTGACGTTTTTTGACGGTGCCGGTTT
>NZ_JAAGOZ010000091.1:0-1844 GCF_010499845.1 Salipiger sp. PrR007
GTCGACCCGGCGGAAGACTTCTACCGCTACGCCGCCGGGGGCTGGCTCGAGCGCATCGACCGGCCGGAGAAACATCCGAAATACAGCATCTTCACCATCACCGGCGAGATCGTGCAGGCGCAGGTGAACGAGATCTTCGCCCGCGCCGCCGCGGAGGCCGAGGGCGCACCCAAGGGCAGCCCGGCGCAGCTCGTGGGCGATTTCTACCGCGCCTACATGGATACCGAGGCGATCGACGCCCGCGGCATCACCCCGATCCAGGCCGAGCTCGACCGCATCGATGCCATGACCGGGCTGAGCGACCTCGTGCCGTTCCTCGTGCGCATGGACAGGATCGGCGGCCCCGGTGTCTTTCTCGGTTTCGGCCATACCGAGGGCATGCTCGACAACAGCCAGTACGAACTCGCCTTCGCAAGCGCCGGCTTCGCGATCAACCCGAACTTCGCGAGCGTGCTCGAAGAGCCCGACGACGGCGCCCGGCTGATTGCCTACCGGACCTTCTTCGCCGAAACGCTCATGGTGGCAGGCTACCCGCCCGGAGACGCCAGCCGCATCGCGCGCGCGTCCGTCCAGATCGAGCGGATCCTCTATAGCGGCGTGCTGTCGCCGGTCGAACGGGCCGATCCGCAGATGCGCTACAATCCCATGACACTGGCCGAGGTTCAGGCGCAAATCCCCGAGATCGACCTGTCCAAGCTGCTCGAAGCGGCGGGCTACCCCGAAGGGATCGAAGATGTGGTCCTTGCCTCCCCGCGTTACCTGCCGGTTCTGTCCGAACTGCTGCGCACGCGGCCGCTGGAGGAGATCAAGGACTATCTCAAGCTGCGGGTGTTCCTGAGCTTCGCGCCGGTGATGTCGACCGAGTTCCAGAAGCCCAACATGGCGTTCTCGAGCGCCCTGCTGGGCAGCGCAGTGCTGCCGCCGCGCGAGGAGAGCGCTTTCCAGCTCATCGCCGATGAGCTCGCGCATCCGCTGGGGCAGCTCTATGTCGAGGCCAACCTCTCCGACGAGGCGCGGGCCACCGCCGAAGAGATGTTCACCCGCATCAAGGCCGTGTTTGCCGAGCGCATTCCGACCCGCGACTGGCTGAGCGAGCAGACCCGTGTCCAGGCATCGGAAAAGCTCCGCGCGCTGACCGCGAAGATGGGCGGGCCGGAAGAGTGGATCGATTACTCCGACGTCGAGATCGGCGCCGACCCCGTCGCCAACCTGATGGCGATCGCCGCCTTCGAGCATGCGCGCTACATGGCGAAATACGGCGGCCCGGTGGTGCAGGAATCGTTCAACACCGCGTCGACCCGCCCCACCACCGTCAACGCCGCCTACAATCCCGGCATCAACGGCTTCGAGGTGCCCGCGGCGATCCTGCAGCCCCCCTTCTTCGAGCCGCAGAAGGACGCGGCGGTCTGGTTCTGCCGGATGGGCGCCATTCTCGGCCACGAGATGACCCACGGCTTTGACTCGATGGGACGCCAGTTCGATGCCAGCGGCAACCTGCGCGACTGGTGGACCGCGGAAGATGCGGCGCAGTTCGCTGCCAAGGCCGACCAGCTGATCGCGCAGGCCAACACTTACCAGATCGCGCCGGGGCTGATGGCCAACGGGCCGCTCGAGGTCGGCGAGAACATGGCCGATCTGGGCGGCATCACCCTCGCGCACGAGGCCCTGCTCGACTACCTCGAAGAGCACCCGCAAGAGAACGTCGAGATCGACGGCTTCACGCCCGAGCAGCGCTGCTTCCTGTCCTGGGCGCAGAACTGGACCTCGAAATCGACCGAGGCCTATGATCGCCTGCTGGTCGCGGGCGATCCGCACGCGCCGTCGCCCTACCGCGCAATTGCCGC
>NZ_JAAGOZ010000092.1:0-1832 GCF_010499845.1 Salipiger sp. PrR007
GCCCGGTGGCCTTGATCTCGACAAGCACCTCGCCGGCCTTTGGCCCGTCGAGTTCCACGTCCATGATTTCGAGTGGTCTTCCGGCCTCGAGAGCCACGGCTGCACGGGTTCGCATGCAGTCTCCCTCCTGAATGAGATTTCTTCTTCCGACGCGCTGCGGCGGTTGGGGGGAGTATGGGTGCGCCGTCGCATACCGCTCAATACAGCCAATGGTGGGTATTCCCCGAAAGCCCCCGAAAGCGCAGCCTGCCACATAGTCGAAGCGCCGAAGGCGCCGCGACGGCAGAGGGAGAAAGACCATGACAAGACACGCGTTTCTTGCCGCGGCGACGGGGCTGGCGCTGACAGCGTCCGTTGCCGGCGCCGCCGATTTCTCGGACCCCAGCTGGCCCTGCGTGCAGCGCAAGGTCGAAACCCTCTCGCCCGGCCTGATGTGGCCCGAGCCCCTGCCCGATGCGAAGCTCGAGGGCACCAGCGGCGCGGCGGCGCGCGAGCTCGCAGAGCTGCTGGCGCTGCGCCGCGTCGATCTCGAGACCGCCCGCACCGAGCTGGCCGCCTTCACCGAGGCCGAGGGGGACGCGATGCCGCTCATGGCGGCGGTCTTCTCGGGGGTCTTCGACCGGCTCTCGCACCGCCGCACGCGCATTCTCAAGGGCATCGGGAAATTTTCCCTCGGGCAGATCGAGCTGTCGGAAAAGATCGACGCCGCCCGCGCCGAGATGGACGCGCAGATGGCCCTCGAGGCGCCCGATTACGACCGCGTCGACGCGCTCGAGGCGCAGATCGACTGGGACCAGCGCATCTTCACCGACCGCCAGCACACGATCCGCTACCTCTGCGAGACGCCGCAGCTTCTCGAGCAGCGGCTCTACGCCATCGCCCAGCTGCTGCACGAGGCGGGCAAGGCCGAGGACCCGGCGGACGGCGGCTGACCGCGGCCGCCTCCGGCGGGCTCACTCCCACTCGAGCTCGGTGAAGGCCACGGTGGCGTTGCGCGCGTTGAACGCGTCGAAAAGCTGCCAGCGGTCCCGCTCCTCGCCGGCGATATGGGTGACCGCTTCCGACAGCCGCTCCCCCGCCGCCACCGCCGCCGCCGCGTCGCGCGCCAGAAAGTCGAGGTAGCGCCGTACCGGCGCCGCACCCCCGGGCCAGTCCAGCACCGGCCCGCCATGGCCCGGCACGACGCGGGCGGCCTCGAGCTGCGCCAGATCTCCGAGCACCCGCTGCCAACCGCGCAGGCTGCCGTCGAGCGGCGGGATGTGCCCGTCGACCACGAGATCCCCGGCAAAGAGCGTGCCGGTCGCCGTGTCGAGCACCGTGAGGTCGGTGCCGCTGTGCGCCTGCGGCCAGGCGCGCAGCTCCAGCTCACGCCCGCCGAGGTCGAGCAGGGCCCGCTCGGCCACCTCCCGGTCGACCCGCGGCACCCCGGTGCCGAGAAAGGCCTCCGCCCCGATCAGAGCCTCGAACCTTTGCAGGTAGGTCTCCTGCCGCCGCGCCAGCGCCTGCGGCAGGCCTGCGTGGGAGAGCACCTCCGCACCGGCGAAGACCGAGGCCCCAAGCACGTGGTCCGGGTGCACATGGGTCAGCACGACGTAGGCCACCGGCAGATCGCTGCGCGCGCGGATCGCCCGCCAGAGCGCCTCGCCCATCCAGGCCGCCGAGCCGCTGTCGATGACGGCCACCGCCCGCGTGCCGATGACGAAGCCGAGGTTGGCCGTATCGCCGCGGTTGGCGGCGTCCGGCTCGGCCACCGCGCCGCGGTGCACGAAGACGCCGGGGGCGACCTCGGTCACCGCCAGCGCCGCGCCGGCGGGGCGGCACGCGGCGCCCGC